>CAZWOY010000100.1:0-10884 GCA_964635255.1 uncultured bacterium | reverse complement strand
CTCTCTTTGTATTTTCTGGTGCATGTTGCGGTTGAATGACTGCGTACGGAACGTTGTTTTCCCAGTAATATAGGAATTTAACTGAGACTGTCATTCTTGCGGAGCGATTATTTCAATTTCTCATTTTCAAACAAGACAGAATCCGCTTCTCCAAAAAATGATTTATAGTATATTTTGATATCTAAATGCATTAAAACTTTCATAACAGTTAAATTAATTGGATTGATTCTTTTTTCCTCCGGCGCCGACTCATCAAATTCCATTGTGAAAGCTTCGGGCAATGCAAAAAAGACCGTTTCTGCGTCGGCTTTCAACGCATAGCCCGGTACGTACCATTCCTTATAAATCTTCTTGAGGTGGCTGTCATCCAGATACACGCCATTTTCGCGCAGTTTTGCGAAAGCATTGTCCCATAAACGGCTCGGTTCATCGCAATCGATCCTTTCCTCATCGACGTAGAAAATCACAGAATCGATAATTGCCGGTCCTAATCCATGATTCTCGATCCAAAGCCCGAATCTATCGACAAAATGACTGTCTTGAAGATAAAAAGACAAAAGCGGAGAAACGGAAATTCGCTGATATTCCCTAATCTTTTGCAATTGAACTATGGTTGAATAAAGCGCAAGAACCGAAACGAAAATAGGAACCCAGCCTTTTACTATATCGGAAAAACTTGTTTTGCTGACAATCTTTACCTTGATTGCCTCATCGTCGGTTTTGATTTGGACGGTTTTTACATCGTTTTTAGAATCAAGGGTTTCTCTTTCCACTGGCTTTCTCCAAAAACAAAACGGGTTTTTTACAAAGACGGCAGTTCAAATAGATCTAAGAAAATGCCAAACGTCAATATGACCATTAGCAGATCGGTTTCAAACGTTTGATTCAGTTCGAAGCCGGGCGACATGTATAGGCCTTTCAGCCTTTCGACGGCGCCGGGATCGAAATAGCCCTGCTTTTTAATTGTCTCATAAGAAAGAAGATCCTCGATCCATGGTATTCTTTGCTTTAAAAGCCAGGGGCTGCCGGGCGCAACAAAAGCGAACTTTTCACGGTTTGTTATTTCGGGCGGCAGTAACCGTTTGCCCAATTGTTTAAGAATGTATTTTTCAATTGAATTTTTTACCAGCAATTCCGGCGGCATTCGGATGATAAATTCCAGCAAATCCACGTCTAAAAAGGGAAACCGGCCTTCGACCGAATTTGCAAAACTCATCCTGTCCGCATGATCGGACAGCAGATGATCGGATATCCTAAGCTTAAAGTCGATATAAGACCGCTGATGAACCGGATGCCTGCCAATAATTTTAGAAACGTCGATAAACGGTTCTGTGGTTATGTCGAATTCCTGAAAATCGCTTTTTAATGAATCGGCGTAAAACGCTTGCCGTAATTCGCGAAATGCGTAAAGATTTTTTTCGTACAGGAAATTGGAGTCGCCCCACAAGTTTTCACGGATTTCTTTTTCCAATGCAAACTCCAGATCCAATTCCGAATTATCGAATCTGTCGCCTTCCATGTCCAGTCTATATCCCACGTAGCCGGCAAAAAACTCGTCGGCTCCCTCGCCGGTAAGAATAACTTTCAGATTGTTTCCGTTTACCAATTCCGCTAAAGCCATCGTGCAGGCGTCATAAGATTCTTTAATGGGAAACTCCGCATGATAAATTACCTTGCGAAGGCGCTCGCTGATCTCTTCCCAACCGAATAAAAAAGAATTATGAATCGACTTCACACGGTCGGAAATAATTCTCTGATATTGGCGTTCATCTATTTTAGGATCTTCGAAACCGATGGAGAAAGAATGAAACGGATTTACCGGATCGATTTTATGCGTGTACTGCGCAATCAGCGACGAATCCAACCCGCCGCTTAAATAAAATCCGACAGGCACGTCCGCCTGAAGGCGGCGCCTAACCGATTGTTCCAGCAGATCGTCAAGCTGTTGAATGTAAAATAATTCATCCTTTTCATTTTCGATATCGGATTCAAGTGGATAACTCAAATCCCAGTATTGTCTATGCTGGACGTCGCGCTCGCAAACAGTGGCGCAAAAGCCCGGCTTCATACTGTGGATATGCTTGAACATAGTTCCGGGACTTGTTGGACCCGGAAACGCAATGATCTGATCTAAAGTCCGAATATTTACTTCGCGCGGCGTTAGCGGATGCTTCAGCAGCGCTTTTATTTCGGATGCAAAAATAAATAACCCATCGACAACGGCATAAAAAAGCGGAGCGACGCCGGTGTGGTCTCTGGCGATGAATATTCGATCCCGATGAATATCGTAAATGGCAAAGGCAAATTGACCGTTTAATCTTTCACAAAGCGCATCGCCGTATTCTTCATAGAGGTGGACGATAACTTCCACATCGGTTTTGGTAAAAAACGAATGCCCTTTGGATATAAGCTGTTTACGCAATTCTTTATAATTAAATATCTCGCCATTGCAGACTAAAGCCAGTGACCTGTTTTCATTAAACAGCGGCTGGTTTCCCGTGTCGAGATCGATTATCGACAATCTGCGGAAACCAAGTCCTGCATTCCTTTTAAAAAAATATCCGCAGTCATCCGGACCTCTGTGGATGAGGGCGTCGTTCATTGCAGCAAGGATTTTCGGGTCTATCCTCCGTTCCCTGCGACAATCGTATATTCCACAAATACCGCACATTTAATTTGCCTAAGAAAAAAAGAAGACTTGCCTAAGATAGACAAGCCTTCATTAACGTTAAAAAACCGTGAATTGAACTGAACAGCTCAATCTTGTTAATCAACAGCAGTTTCAAATCAAATTGGATTAGCGAATTAAGCCTTATTTCGCGCTGTTCCAGTCAAACTTAAAAGTGAGCCCGTAAGAATGTTTATGATCGGCTTTATTCATAAACGAAAACGCCTTGTTGAAATAATCCAGCTCATACTGATAAGAAAGCGCGACAAATTTCGTTAAATCGACGGACAAAGTCGCCTTTAAAATGATCTGGTAATCTTCCATATCATCCAGAGGAACCCTTATGATTAACCGATCTTGAATTCGAACCAGTGGATTGGGGCAGAGATACATCCAACCGTTCTGGATTAAGAAACCGGCGTAAAAGTCCCTGTCCTCCATAGTCTCAGGAATTGCTAAACCACCGGGCGGGCTGTCGCGCCAGTATTCCTCGTCTATCTTGCCTAGACCGGCGAATAATGATGTATTGAATATCGGCAGTTTTTCCGCATAAGTTCCAATTCCGCCATAGAGTATATTTCGATTCAGCATCAGCCGCTCGGTATCGCGCTCCCATTTATAAGCCGCATCGACATAGAGATGCTTTAAAACGTCGATCCGGATAACGTTGTCAAACATCGAGTTTTCCTGAAGGACTTCCATTTGTTCAAAAAGAGTGTAGTCCTCTTTGCTCAACTCGCTGAATACATACCAGGTGGCGCGATTTTTTCTAACCGCCGTAAGGAACAATCCGCTATATGTTTTACCAAATAAATTGCCGGTCATATGGGAATAATCGAATGTAATATCAGCGTGCAATAACCAGGGATCTACATCCGATAAATATTTCAACGAGCTCTTGTTCCACCAGGTTTTCAACATTTCCTGCGTTTCGTCCTTTTCCTGGTTTCCTTTTTCCTGAGCTATAACAGGAAAAGAAACCAACGAAACGCAAACGATAAAGAAAAATAGCTTTCGCAGCATTTTAGCTATCTCCAAACGTTAGTTTATCTAAAGTAAAAGATTTCAAACTTTTCTCGGTTGTCAAACAACACAAGTATTCAGCGTCGACGTCAACATTATGCAAATAGCATGAATTGCCTTCAACCTCGACGCGTTCGCCTGCAATTTCAATTTGGCGCACATCCAAATACATCCCTCGCCCATCCCATTTCATAACGCTTTCGATTGAAGTCCACAGCTTAAAAAAATTTCTCAGGCAAAAATCATCGGTCAACATTTTCCATTGATCCTCCGAGAAAAAATCCTTAAAGCCATCAATTTCGATTTTTCTAATCTTTTCGATATCGACGCCGATTCGCCCCTCATCGGAAAATCCACAGACAACATACTCGCCGGCGTGCGAAATGCTAAAATCGACGTTCGCCTCGATATAGGGCTTTTTATAATCAGTCAGTTTAATTTTCTGTATAAATTGCGGTGAAATGTCAAATTTCCTGAAACCTTCTATCAGCAAAAGATTGCTTAATAAATTTGCGTGTCTGTCTTGCCAGCGCACATATCGCAATATGCGTTTATGCATTGTCTCCGGCAATAATGCAAAATATCTATCCCAGACGTCATGCGCAAATGGTTTTTCAAAATGTGTATAAAGAACAGATACCATTTATACCCGGCTGCATACTTTAGCCAATCGAATTATTTCTTGGCGCCGCCGGCTTTTTCTTTTGCACTATCGTCATTATTGCCGCCATTCCGTTTCATTAGCGGCGTTATAATGATTTCAATGCGGTTGTCGAACGATTTCTTGCCGGACATTTTGCGAACATATTTCGATTGAGTTGGAACCCCCTGACCGATAACCGTTATTCTCGATTTTGGGAAACCGCTGTCGTACATCTTCTTGGCAATCTTCGAAGCTTTAGTCAGCGATCCGTCCAAAATCAGATCGCTTTTTGATTTAGTATTGTCGTAAAGAAATGTTATATCGGTAAATCCTTCAATCTCTATGTTATGTTCAGGCTGCTTATTTAACTCTTCGATTAATACATTTAGGATTCTATTGCCTAAATCGGATATCTCGTATTGCAAGCCGGTAAAAATTGAAACGTCCGGTATAATAACAACTTTGACGTCATCCACCTTATGCAGCATCAGATATCCCTTGTCGATTTCATCAAGCAATTCCTTATTATACACCCGATACAAATCAACTTCCTGGAGCGTTTCTATCTCAATTTTATGAAATTGCCCGTCTATCATTTCATTTAAATATAACGGTTTCGTATATACTTCGCCTCGCCGTGAAAATGTATGCAGACCGGTAGCCCCCTCCCAGTTCTCCAAATACCTGAGATTGGATGCTAATATTTCGGGGTGGGTCGATTCGAACTTATCGATTAGAAATGCGAGAAGCTTAATTCCATCATAACCTTGAGCGCCCCAGACGTCCGGCTCTTGATTGTACTTTTCCTTGAATTTTTTTACGAATTCAACCGTCGGCGGAAAATCGCTGTTTGGGTCAAAATTGCTTATTGTATAGATATCATGCGCATGTTCGCCGGCATGTTTTACTAAGACTTCATCGACGAGATTTATACCAAAAAAAGGCGCTTTCACGCTATGATTCCTGGCTTCTTTTATAAAGAACGGAGCATCGGACGAAGAAACAGCCATAAATACCAGATCGAAATCCAGATTTTTCATTTCAGCGATTATATTTCGATAGTCTTCCTCTAAAGAAAAATAAGAAAATGAGGTGTTTACATCGATTCCAAGCTTAGCAAGATACTCCTTGTAAATATGAAACATGCTCTTGCCATAAACACTTCTCTCCCATAAAACGATCGGTTTGTTAAACCCTAATTTATAAGTATAACGCGCACAACTAGTGCCGATCGCATAGGTATTTGGTATCGTGCGAAAAAATAAATCGAATCCATGCAGGCTAAGTTCTAGAAGCAGCGAGCCAGGCGTTATAAACATTAATCCATTTTCTTGGTAGGTTACAGACGACGGCAGCGCAAACGAAGAATAAAAATGTCCAAAAACCGCAATCATATTAGTATTTTTCGCAAAACTCTGAGCAATCCTTCGATTTACTTCTTTATCGCCTTTATTATCCTTAAAAATAACGCGCATGCGGCGACCGTTCATCAATCCTTCGCTGTTAACTTCCTCCAAAGCCATATCGATGCCGGCTTTGAAATCCGAATTCAACTTCGATTCAGGCCATACAACTCCAATAACAATATCGCCTTTGCCCGCATTTGCTTTACTGAATCTCTCTTTTGTGATATTGTCCGATGACGTACAGGAAATCAGCGCAAGCAACAGTGCAAAACACAGGAATTTTAGCTTTGTGAGTCTCACTTTATTGATTTCCCAGAATCAACGGCATGCCTTTATCGCCCGCGCCTATTACAACAACCTTGGCATTTTCTGATTCGGATATCATCTTTGTTGCAAGAATTCCCTGATATGTAAGCATATCCTCTGTTAAGGTCGGTTGTATAATCGAGTGGAATTTTGCAATACCTTCCGCTTCGATTTTCTTTCGTTCAGCCTCCTTCACCTCTCGTTGAAGCCTGAAATCGTATTCTTGAGCTTTCTGCTGCTGTTCAAGCTTGGCTTCGATGGCGTTCTTAATTTTTTCGGGCAGAACAATCCGCTTGATAAGAACATCATCCAGTGAGATATAGCGTTCTTCAACCTGTATATAGGATTCCTTCACGATTTGCTCAGCGATTGACTTCTGTGTTTGGTAGATCTCCTCCGGCGTGTATTGACCGATTATGGTGCGCACCACCGCCTGAATTTCCGGGATGATGACAACATTTAAATAATTCGGTCCGACGTTTTTATGCAAAAGTCCGACGATATCATAATTGGGGCGATATCGAATCGATATTTCTGCCGTGATCGTTAAACCATTGACTGACAGGACCGATACAGAGTCTTTCATCTCCTGGGTGCGCATGTTGTAGATATGCATTTTATCCCAGGGTAAAATGACATGCGCGCCTTCGCCAAAGTACTTATCTACAACCGTACCGCCGCCAAACCGATGCCAAAGAACTCCCGCCTCGCCGGCTTTCACGAAAATGAGCATGTGTGGCGCGAGCATAGCAATCAAGAAGATCAGTCCAATCAATATCATAATTGCTTGGAAGGCGTGCCGTTTAAAATAATTGACTATGCTCTGGTGGATTCGCTTGATTATGTTCATTTTCTATTATCCAATAAAGTTGTTACCTTTCCGAAATCCATTTTTAAGACTCTATCCGCAGAATCGAAAAATCTGTCATCATGAGTCACTGCAACGATTGTTTTACCGTTTTCTCTTAAATCCGGAACCAGCGTCTCATAGAAGTATTTCTTGAAATGCGGATCCTGATCAGCCGCCCACTCGTCAAACACGTAAATCTCTCTATCGTCAAGATACGTAACGATTAATGCCAATCGTTTTCGCTGTCCGGTCGATAGCTCCAAATTCGTAAAACGACCATCCTCATAACGGGTTTTGTGTTCAATCTCCATTAGTTTCAGTAATTCCTGAACTCGTTTTTCATCGATCTGACTCAAACCGTATAATTTATCAAAAAGGTGAAATTCAGATAGGATAATCGAGAACAACTCCCGATATGACTGAATGTTGTTTCGCTTCAATCTTTCATTATCGAGTGAAATATGCCCGTATTTGGGGTAATATAATCCGGTGAGTAATTTTAAAAACGTCGATTTTCCACTGCCGTTGCCGCCGACAATATAGATAATTTCATTTCGGTCTATTTCCAGATTTAACGGTCCCACGCCAAAATCAGGGCTGCCTTCAACATCTGTATATTCAAAATAAAGGTCTTTTAATTGTATTTTTTTGAACTTTTCAGCGTCGGGAATTACGATCTGTTTACTATTAATTAAGTCTCTATTTTTGTCTAAGTCTTTCTCCATTTTATATATTCTATCGATAGCGATATTCGATTGAATAATAATGGTTATCATATTTACAACTGAACCGATGGGACCGATGAGAAATAGAAAAGCTGTGGTCAGTTTGGTAACAGCGCCGCCTAAATCAGGATTAAGGTTCGGCAAGATGAAAGCGATAAAACCGATAAGCATGAAAAAGAAACCGGTCGAAAAAATAAAATTATCAGCGTATGGCACTAATCCGTTTATTCTAAGAGTTCGAACGTCATTAGAAACCCTGTTAAGATTGTCCATGACCTCGTCACTCTTTTTCGCATTCATTTTGATTTCTTTAAAACCGTCTAATACATGCGAAATAGATCTGAACAGGTCTGATTCTCTATCGCTTGATTCCGATAGTCTTTCTTGTACAATTTTATCGTTTTTTAAGTAATAGGCTACAGACAGACCGATAATTCCAACGGCGACAAAAAACGCGACTTGCGACAGATAATAAACATACATTAAAACAAATACAACGAGAAACAAACATTGAAAGGCGTTGATTAACAGTGGGGCGGATTGAGCGACAACGACGGTGTCACGGCTAAGTTTCGTATATATATCGGCGTGACCAAGTTTCTCTAACTGGTAAAAACTGCACTTTCGAACTTTATCGCCAAGCCGGATTCGAATTCGATCTATGACTTCTTCGGAAATAATAACGGCGTTTCTTAGGATATGCCTCATACATACAACCCAGCCTGCATTTCCTGCAAGAAACATTATCAACAGCCAGATTTCTACAGATCCATTGTTGGCGTCATGGGCTGCGCGATTAATAATGATTAAAACCACTACATTTATTATACTCGCGAGAAGCGTGACAAGCAGGATTTTAAGTCCCTCGCTTACATCCTTGGCTTCCCGCTGATACATGCTAAGTAAGCCGATATTGCTTATCATTTCTCTTCGAATCTAATCTTGGTTTTGTACTCTTTGCGTTTTTTCGGATAGGCGAAATACTGAATCAAAAAACCCGATATAGGCGTAAGCATTACGGATATGAAGAAAAAACCCCAGTATCCTATTCGGGTATTTCTGCCTAAATAGGCAGCCAACATACAGCCCAGAATATAGAGCGGTATGATTATAACAAACACTGGCATTTCAGACCTTTCTTAAAATTGTTTCTTTTTTTGGGAAAGCAAAAACTATGGTTGCGCCTCTTCACCGAATCTCAAATTCAGTGTGATCACCGGTAAAAAAAAGCCGGCAATCACACTGAAATGAAAATAAAAGGCATTATCAAATTGTACAATAGTTAGTTGTTAGAATTCGCCTTATAAACAAAAATCACCATCGTCTCGCAGCAATTATTTCTTCTTTGCGGGATCGACTTTGGCAGGTTCTGTTTTTGCCGGTTCGCCTTTTACTTCTTCGATTTTTTCAGCTTTGACTGCGCCTTCGGCAAATTGTTCTTTAAAGTATCCTCTCATTTTTTCAACATCGAAATCCAGAAGCGTACCGCCGGTTTCAAAATGCTGGATGAATACTTTGCCGATCGCGTAAGTTGTTGCGCCTGAAAAAGCGGACATTGAGATACTGCCGAATGTTTGCCCCAAAACAGGAATCATTTTCAATGAACTTCCAACGGTTCCCTTAGCCAAAGATTCCGGAACAAGCGAACCCAAGAGGGAAGCAATAATGTTGCGCGCTGCATTCTGCTTGAACTCAACGTCATAGTGCTTTGACAATGAATAAATCATTGACAATTGAACGCCAGTAACGGCTGCGACGTCCGCCCACGGAACAGGAAGAAGTCCACCTGCAACAGACCACCATACTCTGTTTTGGACGATTCGATTCGCTTGCACGATATGGTCTTCCACGGATCTCTCCTCTTTTTGTTTTAAGATTTGTCTCTTCTCTTTTTCTGTTTGAAATATGAGAAAATTGCCATTCTACTATTCCCCCGCTTCATACATACTCAAAAGAGTCCTAAAAAAGAATTTTTTATTTCAATTCTTAAAATATCAAAGAACGAATACATGCCAGATTATCCGAGAACGCTGAGCGAGCGCTTGTCAGGATAGGTCGCCTGACGCCCAAAATCCGTATTCTCGGACAATCTGATCCCTTGCAATTACTCTTTTTATCTTGTCAAATCTCACCGGAATCGCACATCTACTCAGATTGTAATACACATTTCTCGATTTCCAACCATACGTTTTGTTTTTTTACGCGGATTGCATTTTTAACTGAACCTGAAAATCAGTCTATTGACTGCCTAAAATTCAGCGCTCTATTGTGAGATTTGAATTATAGCTGATGTATAGTCGATTTGCCTCAGGACTTCCTGGTCTCTTTTTCCATTTTTTCCGCTTCTTCAACGCCTTCGGTGAATTGTTCCTTAAAGTATTCGCGCATTTTCTCGACGTCGAAGTCCAGTAAGGTGCCGCCGGTTTCGAAATGTTGAATGAAAACTTTTCCGATAGCGTAAGTCGTCGCTCCGGAAAATGCAGACATGGAGACGCTGCCAAAGATTTGACCTAAAACGGGAATGGTTTTCAAAGCGCTTCCAACAGTTCCCTGCGCCAAGGATTGGGGAACGACCGAACCTAAGAGCGAGGTGATAATGTTTCGGGCTGCGTTTTTCTTAAACTCAACGTCGTAAAGTTTAGACAAACTATGAATCAATGATAATTGAACGCCGGTAACGGCTGCAATATCGATCCAAGGTACCGGAAGAATTCCGCCTGCAACCGCCCACCAAACTCTGTTTCGGACAACCTTCTCCGCCTTTTCACTTCTCTCTTCCACTTAAGACTCCTCTCTCTTAACAAATTTATGTAAACCGTAGTTTTAAAAACATTTTTAAGTTAACGTTTACATGCCGCTAAAAACAACAGACTAATCTAAAAAAAGATTATCCTATAAGCAAGAAAAAAACTACATAAAACTACGCTTGTTATAAAATACTGTAAAGCATACGTGTAAACAATAAATATTAAGAATATTTCAAAATAATTTAATGGTTTTGCTTCGCCTTCTGTTTAGAAATGTTGGATGTAAACATTGCCAACAGTATCTGTAAACAACCTTGGGAATAGCGAAATTGAATCATCTCAAAAAAAACGGCTGCTGGAATTGGAATGGAAACCAGAAAAAATAAAATCGCCGAAAAATTCCAAATCTCGTTCCCACGCAGGAGCGTGGGAACGAGTTGAAAATATTATCGAGAGCTTGCAGACGCCCTCGTCTGCAAGCTCTTACTTTATAGCGTCTAACAATACCTGCAGACG
>CAZWOY010000099.1:0-10902 GCA_964635255.1 uncultured bacterium | reverse complement strand
TTTCAAGTTCCGTGGTGAAGCTCGCTTCATGAGCAGTTACTGGAAAAACAGCGCTTTCTTATGCAGTCCTTCCCGCAGGACGGGAATCTCCATTAAAAAGATCGAACAGAACCTCTTCGATTTACTTCGTTAAAATCAGCTTTTGTTCGATTGACGCTTGCCCGGGAACGGTTAATCGGGCAAAGTATAATCCTGCCGGAACGTCTAAGGCATCCCATGTGACCGCATAAATACCTGAATTATGCACTCCCTGCGATAAAGTCTGGATTTCTTTCCCGTCGATTGAGTAAATCGACAGTCGATGCCGCCCACGTTCCGGGAGCGAGAACGACATTTTTACCGTTCCGTTAAACGGATTTGGAAACGCCGGGCTGAGAGCGTACCGAACCGGTTGAATATCGACGTCAAATGGCGAATCTAAATTTCCCATGAACCAATCGTATATTCCGGAAAGAGCTTGTGATTTTGGCACGATACGGTCGTTGATGGCTTCGAAAGCAAAGCCGATATATGCAGTCTTATTTCCGATTCGTTCATCTTCGCGATAGACGCCCGCCAATCCTACTGCATCGTCGCCCAACTCATAGACCATCAAACTGTCGGCGTCGCGCACGGTTGACATCGTCGAAGGCGTTGAGCGACCGTCTCCGGCTTCACCAGCGCCGAACAGAAGCATTTGAATGTCGTCTCCAACAGGTCTATTGCCGGCTAAACCCCTGACGGTCATAGCTCGGACGCTGTCCTGTTCGTGTTCAGCGCCAAAATAGGTGCGCAGTATAGAATGGTTTTCTTCGAAATCACCGATCCTCTTGCCAACTAAGAGAATATTTGCCCCCGTCTCTAATCCGGCTTCTAATTGGAATCGATCCAGATCATCCAATGGTTCGATCGATCGTCCCGTATTCCAAATTACCAAATCGTAGTCGGTTAAAGTTACTATATCGGGAGCAAAATCTAATTCGACGTCCCATCTCACCCATCCCATATCTAACTCTTCAATGGCGTCATAGTAATATCTTTCCGAATCTTCGCCTTCATCATCATCGACTAATAATATCGACGGATGCCCGATAATCACCTCGACTGTCTTTTCAATGTTGACATTCGCCGGTTCAGCCGTGATAGTCAGCGTCATCCAGGATGTGTGAGGTATAGCGTCTTCGTTTATTTCGATTTCAAATGGTTCTTCTTCGTTTGAGAATTCCTCTCCCGGTTCGATATTGGGAAACTGAACCAGGTGAGTTTCGATAAATATATCCTCATCCTCTGATTCTAAGGTGGCAATGATATCTTCCGCTTCGACCGCTTCTTCACCGTTACTCAACGTCAATACAACATCGACTCGCTCTCCCGGATCCATTTTGCCATTATCATTGTCATCGACTGTAATCTCAAAATCTTCGACTGTCAACATCGGTCTGGCGCCAAGAATTATCGATTCATAAGCGTTCACGCGTCCTGCGCCCATCATCCCGCGGTGTCTCTGCGCCAGGTTATTCTCAATGTCGTCGGCGCCGTCAGTTATGAGTTCGAAAATTTCATCGCCGCTCATGTGCGGGTAGGCGGCTCTGAGTAGAATAGCAACTCCCGCTGCCAAAGGACACGCCATCGAAGTGCCGTTTAAATATGCGTATCTCCCTCCGGGAACGGTGCTTAAGATTTGTACGCCGGGCGCAGAAATATCGACCCATTCGCCGTAATTTGAGAAATTTGCTTTATTGTCGCGATTATCGGTCGCAGCGACACAGATTAAGGACTCATATCGCGCCGGATAAAAATTGCCGTCGCGATTATCATTTCCGGCTGCAGCGACAAGAAGCACATCGTTTTCGTGAGCATACTCTACAACCCGATCCGTCCATTGGCTCCTGCCTTCGCCGCCCCAGGAAAGACTGACAACGTGCGCGCCGCTGCGGACGGCATATTCGATGCCCTGATAGCCATGAGTTATCGTTACGCCGCCGCCGGCTCGAACGGACATAATGCTGCACTCATATCCGGGGCTGGCAATGCCGCGCCGGTTGTTTGTAACCGCGCAAGCTATGCCTGCGCAATGGGTGCCATGACCATAAGTATCATCCGGGTTGTTATCGTCGCCGTAAAAATCCCAGCCGTAAAAATCATCGACCTTGCCATTGCGATCGTCGTCTTCGCGATTTCGCTCATTCTGCTGAATCTCTCCATCGCCGTTTAAATCCTCGCCTGGATTTACCCACAGGTTATCGACCAGATCGGAATGATCCATATCGACGCCCGAATCGACGATTCCGATAACGGCGTCGGGATCGCCGGTCGAAATATCATGCGCATCGTTAGCTTCGATAAGGTCAAGATAATACTGATCGTCCCTGTAGGAGTCGTTATGTTCAATGAATGCCTTATACAGCCACCAAGGTTCAGCAAATTCGACGCCGCCTATCTTACCCATGTCTTTACATACATCGACGACTGAAAACGTTTCAGGAAAGTAAAGATTATATAAAGTTGCAAGGTCTCCCGCTTTGGATTTAGACGGAAGGCAGTGTGGGAATGAACGTTCAGCCCATGTTGCATTTATCTGATCTAAAAATTGATCGATTTGATCGATTCCCAGCCTTTCGGCTCCCGCTTCGGGAATATCGATCTTGGTCTCCCGGTCCAAGGAGAAAATTAAAACGCCCTGTCTGTGAGGTATATCCGAATCAAAATTGCCAGCAATAGCAATGCCGGTCAAGAGAGCGAAAACAAGTATTGCAGCCGGCACTTTGTACCAGAACTTCATAGCAACCCCTTTAGTTTGTGCCGAAAATTTACGGTATCGTTAAATAATACGTTGTAAAGCAGCCAAATGCAATATTAATGTAAAATATTCGTTATTTAATCATACTTTACTTACACTCCGCGCCGTTATTAACGATTGCCAGCCGGATCGGCGCAAAGATTCCCGCAATACCTGCCAGCCATTCTTTTCCAAATTTTCCCAAATTGCTTCGTCGCTGCGGGGAATAGCTTTTAGATCTGAATATTTTCGCAATAAATTAACAAATATCGGCGGTGAATTCGATAAAAGTAGTTTTGCCGCCGGCGCTGCAATTAAACGCCACGCTTTAAACAGTTCGTCGATATCGTCGATGTACTCGATCAATCCTAAGGCAACTATCGCAGAGGCTTTTTTACTCTTTATCGGCGGTTGGTTCGCGTTTGCGACGATGCGGTTCGCTAATCGATTCTCGAATATATTAAGATTATCGATAAATACGAGGTCTTTGTCAATTTTAAGAAGATTCCAAAATTCTCCGTTGCCCGCTCCAAAATCGATAATTAATCCATCGACCGGTTCAATATATTCTCGCCACAATCGAGCGGCGGTTTGCCACTCGCGCTGCGCCAATCCTTTGCCAAGTCCTTTTTTCCCGCGCTTAATAAAGCGACGATACTTATTAGAATATTGTCCCACCGGAAATTTACCCAGACTATTTCTGACATGCCGGACATAAATAGGAGCTTCGCTTCGCTTGCACAAGACGTACAATAGGAGCTCCGCATAAAACGCATGGCTTGTCCCGCCTGTCATAGACTTTTAAGAACCGTGCAAAATCGCCGTTTTTGCCATTAGACAGCCGGAAATCGCGGAAAGTAGTTCCACTCGATTGAATCGCAGCCGTTAACACTTTGCGAGTGGAGGCTATCAATCTTTCGATCTCCTTCTCTGTCAGATTCTTCGCTGGTTTTCGAGGATTAATGCCACAGTCGAAAAGTATCTCCGAAGCGTAAATATTTCCTATGCCGGCAATGATTTTTTGATCTAAAAGCGCCACTTTTATTGGAATCGACCTCTTGGCAAGCATTCGGGCTAAATACTCAACGGTTAATTCAAAACTCAGCGGTTCGACTCCCAACCGATGAAAAGGAAAATCGCCCTTATTCACAATCCAAATCCCGCCTAAAGTCCTAATATCGCGGTAATGCATGACGCCGTTCTCGTATAATACACTCGCTCTGACATATTTATCAGGCTCTTCATCCGACTGCGACCAAAGCAAGGTTCCGGACATGCGCAAATGTATGAACATTTCGCTTTCCGAATCCGTCTCAAACTTTAAGTGTTTTCCACGTCTGACGATACCGGTAATTTTACTCCCGATTACGCTATCGACGCCGCCGGATCTGATAATTCGCGCTAACCGTACAATTACATTTTGGATCCGTTTGCCGGTAACGCGAGGCTTCAGGAACAATCTCAAGGTTTCTACTTCGGGAAGTTCGGGCATGGTGGCATTATGTCCATTATCTTAATTATTTTAATTTGCTTCCGGATTCGCGGAATCCGGGCAGCAGCGTCCGTCGCAGTAAGCTTAATTCTTCAACCTGTATTTAACGGGAACGCCAATTTCTGAAAAGCCCGAAACGAATCCAAACCAGAAAGCGAACACCGTCGATATTTTACCTTTTAATGCTAACTTAAGGCTGACTAAGACGCCTCCGATAAATCCTCCAATTATCATCAGCGGGAAAAGCGCCCAATGCAGATGTTTTTTATACAGTACAGCCATGCTCCTCCCCCGATGGTACGCTTTAAACGGCGACAATTCCCCGCCGGCGGACTGCGACACTTTGTGATAGCTGTGCGCTTCGGGCAGAACCCATAGCTGCCAGCCCGCTTTTTTCAACCTTAAGCTCAAATCGACGTCTTCGGAATACAGGATAAAATCTTCGGAAAAACCGCCCGCATCCACAAGCGCATCGGTTCGCGCCAGAAAAATACAGCCGCTCAGATAACCTGTGCGGCGAGGTTTATGCTCATCCGCTCTGTACTTAATCCGAATATGTTCATGCGCTATCCAACCGCGCCATAACGCCGCTTTAGCCCCGCCGTACCAAATTATATCCGGTTTCCCGGCATAGAAAATATAGGGCGAAACCGCCGCCGCCTTTGGATTGGCGTTTAAAAAAGCCGATAATTCCGATAACGTCCGATTATCGACGGTTGCATCGCTGTTCAGGAAAAGCGTGTATGGCGCGCCAATTTCCGCAGACTTTTCTAGACCCTGGTTGCAGCCTTTGGCAAATCCCAGGTTTTCAGCGTTTTGTATTATAATTAAATCGTCATGCAAATTTATGATATCCGTTATCGAACCGTCTTTCGAATTATTATCGACAACAATAATTTCCAACGCTTTGTAATCCGATTGTCTCAGCGTTTTGACCGCATCCGGCAGGACTTCCCCGCCGTTGTAATTCACTATTACCGCTGCAATCGATGGAACGAAATTATTTCCGCGCATCCTTGAGTTCCGTGATAAAACCGGTCAATTGTGAAGCATAGTTTTCCCAACTCAGTTCTTTCTTCTTCCTTTTGATCCCAGCAAGCATCGATGGCGCGTCTAATTCGATGAAAAAGCGGTTGACAGCTTCAGCCAAAGCATGAGGATCCTCGGACGGCGCCAGTAGTCCCGTTACGCCGTCCTCGACCGCATCGGGCAATCCGCCGATGTTGGACGCTATCACCGGCCGTTCGCACTGATAGGCAATCGGAACAATCCCGCTTTGAGTCGCAGACCGATAGGGCAGCGCAACGACGTCGCAGGCTCTGAAATAAACGGCTACGTCCTCATTTGGAATATATCGATCGATCAACCGCACGCTACCGGCAGGCAGGTTTCCGATTAATGACTTGATATATTCACGGTTGTCATAAACTTCTCCCACAATCAGGCATTTTAGATTTTTTACGTTCTTTGTTTCGTCCAGCGCTTTTAATAGGATATCAACGCCTTTATAACGCCTGATTAAGCCAAAATACAGTATGATCCTGTCGTGAGAATCGAGGTTCAGCCTCTTTCGCGCTTCAAGTTTGTCCATATCGCTGCCGGGAAAGACGTCATACAGCGGATGGAACAATCTGATCCGCTTCAGCCGCTTATTAATCCGATCTAAATCCGCTGCCTCCGTTTTGCTGTGAATTACGGCGCCATCCAGTCTGTTTAAAAACAGCTTAGCCATTTTCTTCATAACGCCGGCTTTCCCGCTGTGAGGATAGACATTATGACAAACCGCCAATTTGACAGCGCTCTTGTTCGCATACCTGCATATAGCTCGATAAGCCGGAGCAAAGAACGGGTGCCACCAATGAAAAATTAACGCTTCAACGTTCGATTGCCCGATATATTTACCGGTTTTCAGCCAACTGAACCAGTTCACTGAATCGATCATGCGTTCACTCTTTAGATCTGGCGCTTTGCTGCTCTCATCATATTGGGTTTTGCCGGGAAAGAGAAAATCAGGATAGAAGCGTGTAAAATTAATGTTTATACAATCTTGCATCCGGGAAAGTTCTGAAGTAAGCCTGCCGTTAAAAGCCGCTATTCCGCCTCGATACGGATAAAAAGGTCCTATACAGGCGATCTTCATACCGGAGGCGCAGTCCCATCGTCGACGTCCGAATCCTCCCGGATCGGCAATTTCTCGCGATGAGTGCGTTCGACGATCATTTCCGCTAACAGTCCGAGAGTTACCAGTTGCACGCCCGCGATAACGCCCATCACAGCGATCATTAATATTGGCCGGTTGCCGATCCATATTCCTTGAAACCAACCGATGGACAGATGAATAATAATGCCGGCGCCGATTAGAAAGCTGATCATTCCCAATCCGCCGAAGAGGTGCATCGGTTTAGTCAGAAATCTCATCCTGAACATCAGCGTTAAAAGATCGAAAAATCCGGCGATAAAACGGTACGCGCCGAATTTTGTCTTCCCGTGTCTGCGCGGATGATGAAGCACCGGTATCTCGCTGACGTTGAAACCCTGCATATACGCCAAAACCGGCAAAAATCTGTGCCGCTCGCCATAGACGGACAGTTCTTTGACCACTTCATTGCGATAGATTTTTAATCCGCAGTTAAAATCATGGATTTTAATGCCGGAAAGAAATCCGGTCACGCCGTTAAAAATCTTGGATGGTATTGTTTTCGTCAGAGGATCGCGCCGTTTTTTCTTCCAGCCGGAAACAAGATCGGATCCTTGTTCAAGCTTGGCAATAAGATTTGGGATTTCTTTCGGGTCATCCTGTAAATCGGCGTCGAGAGTTACTACATATTCACCCTGAGCGCCTCTGAATCCGATCGACAGAGCGGCGGATTTGCCCTGATTGCGCCGGAATGTAATCAATCTAACGTGCCGGTCTAATTCCCGCAAAACAAGCAATTTTTCGTTAGAACTATCGCGCGATCCGTCGTCGATGAAGATCAGTTCATAGTTTTTACCATAATCTCCAAGCGCTTTTGTAAGTGATGTATAGAGTGCCTGAATCGATCCTTCTTCGTTATAAAGAGGAATTACGACGCTGATATCGATTTTAGCGGGATTATTCATAGAGCGCCGCCTCGGGCGTTATTAGTCTCGATTTTTAAAGAGTTATAGGTAATTGCGATAAAAATGCCGCTTGCGGTAAGTTCGATTGAGACCGGAATATTACTCTCGGGAGAATTATATAGAAATTCCCGCGAATAAAGCTTTTCATCGTTCCAGTACCTATCCTCGCTCAATACGCGCAGGGGTGAATTTTGATAAGTCAGATACAGCGTTTCCGCATCCTCATCGACCGCTCTGATTAATTCGACAGAGCATAAGTCCTCCGTTTCCTGTTCGCCTGTTATCCGCCATCCATCGATTTTCCGCAGATTAACCACCGGCATCAGCGGTTCGGTTAAAACTCGGATTTGCGGAAACTCGAAATCCAATTCAGGGATTAACAACGAATCGGTCAATGCGCCTTCTACTGTGGCGCCTTTCAGCATGTTGCGAACGGAATATCGATTGCCCTTTGTCTCAATATCTGCTATTGGAAATCCCATCGGTCCTTTAATCGTAAGCCGCCATCCTTCATTATCGGTATATAGCACATCTCCATGGGCGGCAAATTCCCCTTTTGGAAAGTCGATTTCAAATGTACAATCCGCCTGAAAGCCGGTTAAGGACTCGCGCCGGTCGATGAACTGTTCTAAAGCGTCTTTGTAGGTCTTTGCATGGTAAGTCTTAAAATGGAACGTTCCGCCGCAGCCGGAAAGGAGCAAAATTAAAAATAAAAAACCGGGGAAATACCATCGGCAGAGTCTCGGCCCCTCAATAATCCTCTTGTATATACGGTAAAACCGGATTTTACTTTTCCTGTACATTCTTTACCTGATTTAAGGCTTATTATTGCGCATGTACTTTTCCAAATGCGCCAGAAACTCGGCAGCGCTTTACAATGCTGTTAATCGGCGTTTTCAACTAAATCGCGGTATTTCTGATTGTCCGGATCCAGATCCAGGGCTTTCCGCCAGGCTTCTTTAGCCTGCCGCTCCTTGTTCAGAGCTTTGTAGATAAAGCCCAAGTGCTCATAGAGTTCAGCGTTATCGTCCTCAATAATCATCGCTTTTTCGATCTGTTCCAATGCGTCCCGGTATCGGCCCATCTGGTAAAATATCCAACCTTTCGTATCGATAAAGGATGAATTTTCCGGTTCCTGCGCCAACGCTCTGTTTACCATTTCCAAAGCCTTTTCCAGTCGATAATTCTGGCAGGCTAACATATAGGCATAGTTGTTTAAAACCAGGCTGTGATCAGGATCAATTTCAAGCGCTTTCGAGTATGCTTCAGCGCTCCGGTCCCACTCATCGCGCTCATGATAGATCATTCCCAACGTCAGATGAGGACTGATTCTGGTGGAATCCAATTCGATGGACTTTTTGAGCGCTTTTATGGCTTCCTCTATTTGGTCGAATCTCTGCAGCGTGTTTCCGTAAATATCATAGAACTGAGCGACGTCCGGAAATTGTTTAATAGCGTCCTGAACTACTATTAACAATATGCTGTCCTTATGCTGGCCGCTGAGCGAAAACATCAAATTCGACCAGTAGCGAACGTCCGTAGAATCTATCAGAATCGCATTTCTGAAGTTTTTCTCCGCTTTCTGCCATTCCTGTTTTTCAAGCGCCAGCGAACCAAGAACGTAATAGACGAAATGATTATCGGGATCCACTTCCAATAGCTTTTTTATCGTAGCTTCCGCCTGTTCGGCTTCGCCTCGCAAGATATAAAGCTGAGCCAATTTATCCAGGACTTCCGGATCCAAACCATATTTATCGAGATATTCGTTAAATATCTTAATCGCTTCTTTAACCTTTCGCTGCTTTACTAATACAAAACCATACTGTTTAAGTTCATTTTGATTCAAAGGTCGAATAGCCATTAAATCTTCGAACAAAGAATTAGCCCGTTTCATATTGCCCGCCACAACATGATGCTGCAGCAATACGACAATCAATTCTTCGTCCTGCGGATTATGCTGAATGACTTTTTCCAAAATCATAATCGCCGCAGGCATTTCGCCGAGTTTTGTATATGTTTTTGCCAAAGAAATGCCTATGCCCGCAGAGGTTGGATCGTACATGTGAGCAATCTGATAGTCCAATAGAGCGTTATAGATCTCGCCGGCTTCCTCGTGGATTGAGCCGTTCAGGTAATACTCAAGCGCTTCTTCCTGCTTGAGCGAATCGATCAATCGAACGTATTCCTGCTTTTTATCATCAGCGGCGTTGATTTTCGGTTTAGTTCCCCCGCAGCCTGCGGTAACAAACAAAAAAACAGCAATAACGAAAATAAACAATGCTGCAAAAAGTCGATTTATGCTAAGAATATTAATCATTTCGAAATAAAAAACCTTAAAATATCGTGGTATGAAACTATGAGAATCAAAGCTAAGAGCGCAGCCAGACCGATTTTCATCAGGTTCATTTTTAGCTTAATCGGTATCGGTTTTCTTATCACTGCCTCAACCAACATAAAAACCAAATGACCTCCGTCTAACATCGGTATCGGCAGGATGTTCAGAAAACCGATTGAAATGCTTATATAGGCAATGAAAACAACGAACGTGGACAAGCCGGATCGAGCGCTATCACCGGACATTTTGGCTATGCCTATCGGTCCGGACAGGTCTCGTATCTTAGCTTTACCGGTCACCAGCCATTTTATCGAAATCACATTGAGATGCAGGACGCCTGCCGTCTGCGCCGCGCCATAGGTTAAAGCCGTAAAAAAACCGACCGGCTCCATCTCAAGCGTTCCAACAATGCCCAATTGACCAACCGTATCTCTTTCCCCGGTTTCAATGTTCATTATCGGTTTCGCTTCGGGAGTGATCAATGCGCTTTCAACGCCGCCTTCGCTTTTCCACTTCACATTGATCGGCTTATTCGGATGTTCTCGAACGATATTAGTTAAGGATTCCCATTCATCGAGAGTTTGTCCCCCGATTTCCGTGATCTCGTCGCCCGGTCGAATCCCGGCTTCGTAAGCCGGCGATTCTTTCGCTACGTCGCTTATAACGGTTCCTTTTATCGTTCCTGTGCCTTCAGACCAGGTAACCATCGAATAGATAAGAAATCCAAGCAGGAAATTCATCAGCACGCCGGCTGTAATAATAAATATCCTCTTGGGCAACGGCTGTGCGACAAACGTGCGCGGATCGTTGGGGTCGAAGTCCTCATCGAACGACTCGTCGATCATGCCGCTCATTTTCACGAATCCGCCCAACGGAATCCAGGCGATCTGATATTCCGTTTCGCCGATTTTCTTGCCGATCATCTTCGGAGGAAAACCGAGGGAAAATATTTCTACTCGAACGCCGCTGAGCTTGGCGGCGATAAAATGGCCAAACTCATGGACAAAAACGATTATTCCAATTACAACAATAAATGAAAGTATTGTCGTCATTAAAAATCCGGTATGTTTTCGAAAATCAACATCTTTTAAACTTTACGCAATACTTGGTTTTACATTAGCGTAAGGGCTTTAGTTCCGGGATCCCCCCGCCCCCTTGGAAAGGGGGTAAATTACTGGGAAAATAAAAATTTCCACCGGTAGGGCAGGCGTCTCT
>CAZWOY010000098.1:0-10909 GCA_964635255.1 uncultured bacterium | reverse complement strand
CTTCAGCGCGTACCGGGCGCCTCATGCGCGCTGAAGCGCGCACTCAATGTGATAAAGCCAGGTCTTTCATGTTCCGTGGCGCCGTTAAGTTGGCAAGGGTAATTCCCGGCTAGTTTGCGCATAGAATAAAACCGCCTTTTCAACCGGCTTTCCGGCGGCTTTGTTAACCATGCTCGCGTAAGACTGGATTTGACCCAAGTGAAACCGGCTTTTTTCCGATCCGGTTTTATAATCGACGATAATCAGCTTTCCGTCTGGATTTTCATAGACGAGGTCGATCACGCCGGAAATTAAACTCCCGGCGTCCCGCTGCATAACCGGAACCTCGCGCCAAATCCGGCGGCTGTTTATCGCTTCGCTCCATAGTTTGCTGTTTAAACAGTTTTTCAGTAGCGGCTTCAATTCATCGGCGTCAAGCGATTCCTCAGCCGAAAAATACTCCGCCAACCGACTATCTACTTCCAGGCTAAGCGGACAATGCTTCATATAGCGATGAAACGCTCTGCCTATGCGAACGGCTTCATTTTCCATCCGATCCGGCGTTTCCTGAAAGTCTTCTGCAGGTTTAGCCAAATGCCGGCTCGGCGATTTTCGTTCCGGAATAATGTCTTTTGCCTTTTCTAATCTCCGCTCCCGGTCCTTTAAAACTTCCTCCGCTCTTCTCCTGATTTCTTCAGGATTGAAATTCACAACCTCCGGCTTTGCGGATTGCAGATCAGCTTTCGACGCCGGTCGATCTACGATTCCCCGCCACAGCCTGTTTCCCGTTTGCGCCTCCAGGCTTTTCTCTTCGATAAATTCGGCAATCCATTTAGTGTACAAGCCTGCGGGAACTCCATCCTTCGTGTTATGAAACATCGGTATCACAAGATGATCGCGGGCGCGCGTCATGGCAACGTACAACAGCCTCATTTTCTCGGCGATATTTTCCTTTTCTTCCTCTTCCACCGCCGTCTCATATCCTGAGGTTGTGAAAATACAATCGTCTGTCCCGATACCCGCCTCGAAACCGCCCCTAAGCCGATCGACCAGCACGGGGGATTTTTTAAACGAATAAGCCGATAAATTCGCTAAAAAGACAATTGGGAACTCAAGCCCCTTGGCTGAATGAATCGTTATCAGTCTTACGCCCTCGGAAACTCCCGCCATCGGCGCATTCCCCGGATCGTCCCCCCGCTCGATTCTGTCCGACAGCCATCGCCTGAATCCTCGCACCCCCGCGCCGTTTTTGAGCGCGTAATTCCGCGCCAGCCGCCTCAACCGCTCAATCGCCGACAGATCGCTCCAGGCGTTCCCTTGGGAATTGATTACGGACATGATCCTCGTCGCTTCGATCATCTCATCGAGCAGCCAGTCCGCGCCGGCTGTCCGTCGCTTTTTATGCAGGCGCGCCAGAATCTCTAACGCTCTATTCAATTCGACTCCGCACTGCGCGGCGGTTTTTCGATAGTCCATCTCGCCGTTCGTCGTCTCATGCCATTTCAGCAATTGCGAATCGGTCACGGCGAAAAGATCCGACCTGAGGCAGGCGATAGCGTTGAGTTTATCCAGAGGGTTGTCTATCGCGGAAAGGCAGTAGAAAATACTCCGCACTAATTTCCGATGGAAAAATCTTTTCCCGCCTTCGATTCTGAACGGAATGCCGGCGCTGTTTAAAGCATCGGCGTATAAATCGATTCCGGTCGTGGTTGGGAACAGGATCGCAATGTCATTCCATGACGGTTTCCTGAATTTGTTTCTGCTTTTAGGGATAAATACCCGCCATTCATCATTTTCAACTAATTCTAAGATCGTATTGGCAATGGCGGCGGCTTCGGAGCTGCGGACTGTTTCCGCGTTCGCTTTCTCCGAATCCCAATCTTTATCCGGCAGCAGCAGCTTCACAGCCGATACGGCGCCGGCGTCCGGTCGATTGGGATCGAAGTCGATGGGGATATATTCGATTTTTCCATTGTCGTTTTCATCCCATATTTTCCCGAAAAATGCGTTAACAAATTCCACCACCCCCCGGCTCGAACGGAAATTTTGCGAAATAAGAACCTTTTTCCCGTATTTAGCGACTTCGTTCGCCGCTTTGCTATAAACGCTCGAATCGGCTCGCCGGAATCGATAAATAGACTGTTTGGGATCGCCTATAATGCACAGTTTACCATTTTCTATAATTCCTTCGAACGCATTCCCGCTGTCCGATTGCAGTTTTGCCAGTTTAAAGGCGATCTCGACCTGCAGCGGATCGGTATCTTGAAATTCATCGATGAGAATCCGGGAAAATCTTTTTTGCAGCGTTGTTCGGATAAAACTATCGTTTAACGCTTCTTCCGCCTTGATCAACTGATCTTGAAATCCCAGCCGTCCGGAGTCGATTTTACTCTTATCCACAAATTCGATAATCGAGGCTAACCATGAAATCAACTGCGTCATCACAACCCGCCGCATATCGGACAACGCGGCTTCGATCCACAGCTTAAATTCCGCAATGTTGAACTTGAACTCTTTGCATGATTCTTTGTAGTCCCAGTTATTTTGATTGCCTTTGTTTTTGTTCAACTTCGACGCTTCAACCATCCATCGCATCGAATCGAACAGGTTTTCTTCCCGGTCTTTTGGCGCGCCGTCCGATATCTGGTTTATCTGAATCCGGCCCTGGTCGTCTTTTTGAACGCAGTGCATTGCCGCGAATTGCGCCAGTTCTGTTATCTTTTCAACGACTGCGCGGATTACAGGTTCAGGCTTGAAATCCTCCCGCCGTTCGAAGGTCGATCCCAACAGATCGCGGTTTTTATAGAGTTTATCGCCCAATACATAGACGTCCTCGATCCTGCCGCCCAAAGCGATAAAATGAACGAGCCAGTCATTCTTATCGCCTGGTCGCCGGTTCAATTCTCTGAGAATTTGTTCGCTTAGCCATTGGGCTTCCTCTTCAGGCTCGACATGTTCATAATCGGGGTCTATGCCCAATTCGAGCGCATATTCGCGGATAATGGACGAAGCGAAAGCGTGGATCGTCGAAATATTGGCTGAATCGATATAGTCTAAAGCCTGCAGGTAGCGAAGGATTCCGGCGTCCTGCGAGCTGTCTGTCAGCTTTCGTTCCAATTCGCGCCTGAGCCTGTCTAACAGCTCGCCCGCGGCTTTTTCGGTGAATGTAACCGCGACGACGTCTGAAATTCTGAAATGCCCGACCAGAGAAACGATCCTGTCGATAAGAAGCGTCGTTTTACCCGTTCCGGCGCCGGCTTCCACAATGATCGAACTTGACAGATCGCTGCGGAATAAATGGCGTTGATCCTGATCTTTAGGCGGCGACAACTTGTCCATTATTTTACCTCCCGCATTTTGTGAAACGGCGCCATTTCGGGGGCGGGATTTTCCTCAAGGTATTTCAACCGGCTCCGGTAATCGCAAGCCGTTTCCACGCTGCATCGATTACACTCAAATTTGTCGGGGACGGGCGGGTAGAAACCTTTGTCCAAATTCTCGACTATCGTTTTTAAAATGAACTTTATATCCTCTGTTTTGTTTTTTATCATCGATCCGCCATAGATATATTTTTTCAGCTTCCCAAAGCCGTCGATTTGAAAGTACGCCGCCTGGCTCAGTTCCGGTTCAAGCCTGCCGTCATTAGCGATCATCGCGTCCAGGTAGAGCGGAAGCTGCAATTTCCGGCCCCCGCTTAACAATTCGGATTTGCGGTATAGCCCGCCGGTTTTATAATCGACTATTCTGATCCCCTTTTTCCCTGCGCCATAATCGATCCGGTCCACTCTGCCGGTTAAATTCAATTCAATTGAGTCAGGTTCGGAATCGAGCAGCGCTTTGTGTTTAACATCATATTCCCCATATTCATATTTGTAGCCGTCCGGCGTTGACATTTCATTGAGAAGGCATTTGTAGATGCGAGAGGCGATCTGCCTTCGACTCAAATCCCATAATATCTGAGGCGCCGGGCATGTAGGCTTTATTTTCCTTATTTCGGCGTCGATAATTTCCGGCGTTATCCGGTCGAACCATCCCATGTCTTTTTTATCATAATGCCTGAAGCCGTCTGATTTAACGCGATCGAACAGGCTTTTCAAAACGCCGTGAATGATTTGCCCCGTCGCCCAGTTGGGGATATTCGTCATATACTCCGGCTCTTCCCATTTATCGGCTCCTAAAATCCTGCGGATAAAATAGCGGAACGGGCAGGTCGCATAAGCTTCCAGATCGGTTATTCGCACCGGTTCGGCGCTGGATTCAATCTTACCTGTGGAAATCCCCGTCATTCCGTCCCAATCGGAATATTTGGAGACAATCCCTCTCGCATCCCGCATAGCGATGATTCTATCATATTCGGCGTCTTTTCCCGAATAGAGCGACCGGTATGCGATATGCCGCTGATTTAAGGGGACGGTCGCATTTATATATCGTTGAATGCACTGCCCGTAATTATAGACTGTCGATTCTATTTTGTTATCATCCGCTTTATCTGCCGAATGAGATCTTTCACTCGTGTTCTCATATAGGGGCAGTTTCTTCAGTTTCTCCACATCGACCGGCTTCCCGTTGATTATGCGGCATATTTCCATCAGAAACCGGGACGGCAGGCATTCATTGCCTTTATCGGGATCAAATTCCGGGAAAGAAAAATAAA
The DNA here is from genome assembly GCA_964635255.1 of uncultured bacterium. GTDB lineage: Bacteria > Electryoneota > AABM5-125-24 > Hatepunaeales > Hatepunaeaceae > CAZWOY01. The sequence goes on along the minus strand of CAZWOY010000098.1, from coordinate 6,276 downwards.
TCTGCGAGCGAGCCGAATCCACAGCCAATGCGAACAGCATCCTTTCCTCTTCGCGCCGGCGCTGCTTTTCAGGCAGCTTAATATCGCGGTCTTTCAGAAACCGGTCGGACAGCCGGTTTCTTTCATTGTCGGATAATAGCGCGTCTTCGCTTGATACTACCGGAACTTTGCCATGCGCCATTCCCGGCATAAACAAAACGTCGAATCCAACGCCGCGCGAAACCATTTTATCCATAATCGTTACGCCGCCGCCGAATTCATCGATGTTTATCTTAATGTTTCCCAAAGTCCTGAATAGTTGATCGCAAAATTCTTCATACCGGAATCCATTGTCGATAATATCCAGGTTTTCCATATCGCCTAAGGAATTAATGAGTTGTTGAGTCGTCCCGGATGCGGGCATAAACCGAGCGATCAGATCCATCAGCAATTCCTTAAACGCTGCGAAGCTCCCGGCGGCTAAGAGTTTTTCTAATTTTACGAAAATATCCTCAAGGAAGTCCCTGAAAAATTGGATCTGATCGATATGCGTTTCGACGCCCTCGCCATCGCCTTCTGATTTGTATTCATTTTCAACTCTGTTCAACGCGTCGATCCATTGCGCATAATACCCTTCGATAATCCCCGCATCGACGCTGTATTTTTCCCACAGCGCCGGATCGGGAATCGATTGTAACTCGTTTTCTTCCATCAAAATAACCGGACGGTTCGCGATAAAATCGACCAGATCCCTGCGTTTGATCCGCCTGTTCTGTCCCATTAGCGAAAGCATTTCTTTCAACGCCCTGCCTTCGGTCGTTTCGGAAAGTCTCGTTCCGACCGCGTCGCAGCAGGGGAAACCGGCTTCCGACAGCGCTTGAATAAGCTGTTCCTTATATATTTCCGGCTGCCATAACAATACGCCGATTTTATGGAGCGGAACATCATCCCAGAGCGCGAGCCGGTTGATTTTACCGGTAATGGTTTCGATCTCGCCGGATACGGAAACCGAGCTGAATATTTTTACAACTCTTCCCGACGGATAGAACATAATCTGCATCTCCTTCGGATGGTACCGAAACAACCGCCAGCCAAATCCTTTAAAAGCGCAGCCGCAGGCGGGCAATAGCGGTTCAACTTTGACGTCCTCCAGATTCATAAGCGCTTTAAATGCAGGTTCGGCGTAAACAAACGCGCTTCCATAGGCGTCCTCCGGGTTCCAATAGGGGAAAAAGAAAGTTGCGTCGATTTGGAGGGATAAATTCTTTATTAATTCAAATTGCAGCCCCGTAAAGTCATATAAGCCATAGAAAAATAAATTCCGGCAATCATTCAGCCAATCGGGCAGTCGTTCTTGAACTAAATCTAATTTCAGATTATCGCCGGGACTTCTGAATTTGTTTAACGTTTTCGCATAGCCGGAATATAGATCGATCAACGCTTTGATTTTAGGCTGGGACTCAGTTTCTTCCGGCGAGGTTTCGTCCGCTTCAACGTTAATTCCGTAATTGACAAAATCGTTAAACAGACTCGCCAGTGCATGGATGAATCCCTTGCGCTGCGCAACTTCGGAGTAAAAGCCGTTATTCGCCGTTTGTTTAGCGCAATGCGACGCTGCCGTCAGTCCTCCGCCATTCGGCAGCGCAGGCCGGCGATCGGCTATAATCCCGTTTAATTGCAGTTCCCAAGCCAGCGCGCTCAACGTCATTGTCTGCAGGTTAAAGAACGACGAGCGCTCCTCAGAGATCAGGCGCAGGAGATATTGTTTGAGCATCCTCGAGCCAACCACGATTATTTTCAGGGCGAGAGGATCGGATTCATTGGCTTCGTGAACCTTTTCGAGCAGTTTGCTCTCAAGTTCCTGATGCACTAATCCTGTATAAATAGTTGTTTGCGTCGAACCGTTTTTCATCGAGAGCGCCAAAGATTAACCGCGAAAAAATACCATTCCTATAACTGATTTTATGTAAGAAGCCCCGGCTTTATCACTCCTGCGAAGCGGACTCTCCCATAATAGTGCGCAAGAGCTTGCAGAAATAGTGCGCGCGAGCTTGCAGACGCCCTCGTCTGCAAGATGACGCAAGCTTGCAGACGCCCTCGTCTGCAAGATGACGCCGCGCAATAACAAACTCTGATTCTTGCAGACGAGGGCGTCTGCAAGCTCTCATTGAGCAATCATTCCAGCGAAAGCTGGAATCCAGAGAACTTCACTTTTATCAAGAGCATACTTGATTTCAACTTTCGCTAAAATGACTGCCGAGAAAATTCTCGAACACTTTGCTTCACAAGAATGATCGGGCAAACCGATATATTTCACAATTTGACTTCTTACACAATAATCATAATAAAGATTGCCAAAATGCAAGAATAAATCAAGAATGCTCTCCCGTAATTCGCAACCGAGCTGCAGAAAAACTGAATTTGCCGCTCCACTTTCGCAGACTGCGCTGGAAGTTCTGCAAAACTAAAGCCCCCTCGCCTTCATTCTGGTCCTGCGGATAAACAAAAACCGCCGATAGCTAAAAGCAAACAATGTAAAGCGATCTAATATTTAAAAGCTGACCGTGATCTGCCGGTATTTGTGCTTAAATGCAGAGCTAAGTTACTGTATTTTACTTTATTACATCTGTAATTCTTTTAAATTGTCGCTTATCAACTGTCAAAATTAATTCGAAAATCGTTTGGAATGATAAAAAAATGTGCTATATTAATAAGTTACTGGGGTCGGAGATTGAAAGATCGATTTTTTTAGACGCCGGAAACGAAGCCGGCAGATTTGTCTGCCGCTTCCTGGATAGTGTTTCTTATTTCTTAAACCTTTTTCCCGGCTGGCTGCCCAGGCTTGCGCCGCCAACCGGCTATGTTCACGGCACAGATTTGTGACCGGACGAAATGAAGAGTTCACAAACCGTTCATATTGCGCTTTCTATCAAAGAGCTTCTTAACTAATTTCTAATCTATAGTACTATATATATATGATAAAAACATAAAGTTAAAAAGTTTGAAAGTTTGAAAGTTTGAAAGTTCGAAAGTTCGATAAAAATAAGAATAAATATGTTCAATGCACAAGTGTACAGTATTTAAGGTAAAATATAGTAATATAGTATATAAACTATATGTTAGAAAATTATCATGTCAAATCGACATGAAATAACAACGAATTACTGCCATATTGTCGGACATATTAAACAAAAAAGATTAAAAAAAAATATAATATTAAGAGAAAAGGTCTTGACATTGAAAAATAAGCATTATAATTTATAACCAGAGCACCACAAAGATCCTTTAGGTTTGAAACAAAACCACTTTTTCAGGCTGTGCCTTGGGGATTTATCGGATAGACCATGTCACTTCGAGTACCAAGATTAGACTCGTTGCACAATCCCTTAAGTCAACCGACTGTTGGGGATTATGACAACCTTAAAATTAAATTGTACGGGATTGGCGTTGATTGTCATTCGCGGTTTTTCCAGATATGTCTTCGCATAAATTTAGTAGAATGCGAAAACATCGAAGAAGAAGACGATTTCAAAATTTTTGAAATAAGATCTTCGTCCGAAATAATTGATTTACAAGAAGCTAAGCAAACTCTGATATCGAAGATAATGGAATATTATCCCGATTTCAGCGAAGAAGATTTTCATTATACTTGCGAATCTTCGGGTCCGTATCATAAACCGCTTTTAAATGCTTGGAAAGGTGCAATGTGGCGTTTTTTCGTACTATGGAATGGTTAACCACGTTCAAGAGCGTAGGATTGCCTGAACGCGGTCCGCCTTGACCAGGGATTTTATCCTTTGAATACTCCGTTGCGCAAGCAAAAACCACAGAACGGTTCCTCACAACAAAATATTGCGCAAGACAAATTTTCCCGCGGCGATAAAGGTCCTAAACAGGATATCGGAATGTCTGGCAAAAGTATGCGGGCGCAATGGCGTAGGATAAAGAATAAAATAAATGGCGCGCTTCAAACCAGCATAATTCATGAAACGCGCCAAGGAGGTGCAGGAATTCCTCTCGGCATTTCCTGTACCTCCTAAACTAACACAATTCGTTTCATTAATCAAGTTTTTTAGGAGGAACAATGGAAAAATCTAAGTATGTGCTATTGGTTTTAGCTCTTTCGGTTTTTGTCATTTTTTTAGTCTCAAGTCAAACTTTTGCGGCTGTAACTTACAAAGTGACCATATTCGAACTCGATAGACAAGGAGGAGAGAGATTAGGAACAATAGATGGGGCAACAGTTAAAATGAACTTCTGGGATGGTCAATCATGGACAGGCTGGATGGTAGCTACTGAGTTGCCTGGAGGCGGTACATATAAAGTTCAAAGAGCTTCATCCGAGGACACTTGGCAAATTTGGATGACAGCCCCAGAACTCGATCCTGCCATTGAGGAAGACAATCCTACTACGCGAGCTGGTTCTGTAACTGAAACTGAGTGGGAGTTCTTAGAGGAAGAATAATTTACTTAGAGATCACTAGGAGATTTTCATATCTCCTCGTGTTTAAGAACTTCACCAAATTTGGAGAAATAAAATGTTCAAGATATTATTCAAAACTTTTTTTTCCTTGCTAATTTTAACTTTTACCCATGCTTTCGCCCAACCTGAAGTAGATTGGCAGCGCATGTACGATAATGGCAGGCAGGACGAGTTCAGAGACATTTATGCTGTCTCAAACGACGGATATGTTTTATGCGGTAAATCCTATACTGAAGATCGCAGGAACGTGGAAACAAGTGATATATGGCTGCTGAGAATTGAAGAGGATGGCGACGTTGTCTGGTCGCGCAACTACGGCGAGGAAAACCGGGAAGATGCTATGTACAGCATCGTAGATACCGATTCGAGTGAATTCATTACATGTGGATTATCAGGAAACAGCACTGCTGTATTGCTGATCGATGAAAACGGTGAACAAATCTGGTTCCGAACCTACCGCAGAGGCTTTTTATCGGCGATTATCGAACTTAAGAGCGGTGAATTTATGTTAGCCGGGCATTCGGAAGATCGAGGATATTTACTTTGCATAGATAGAGACGGAGATGTTATCTGGGACAATTTATATGGGCAGGCAGACTTTTGGAGATTTACATCTATGCGTGAAACAGAAAATGGAGTAGTGGTTGCGGGAGATGCGCGAAATCGGGGATTTTGGATAGTAAAAGTTAATTTCGATGGCGAAGTATTATGGGACCTTTTCCATAATACAAATAATCGCGCAGCTTTTTGCCAATCAATAGTGTCACTGGAAAACAACGGTTTTGCGCTTTTAGGACGGGACTATTGTCAAAACGGTCATGATTCTGATTTTTTGCTTTTAACTGTGAATGCAAGAGGCGAAAGAACAGCTTTCAACTCCTACGACGTCAACAATCGGAATTATCGAGAATCCGGAGTTTCTTTGGTAAGATTGCAGCACGATGACTTGATCCTTGCCGGATGGTTGACGGGTGATATCGGGACAATGCCTTTAGCGCTAAGAGTTAACAGTGGAGGTGATATGAGATGGAACAGGATTTTTCATTATCAAGAAGAAAATGGCTATAATTCAATCTATAATGAATTTCATTCGGTCATAGCTGGCAATGATAATTCCATCGTGCATGCGGGGAGTGTAAACTTTGAAGAAGACGGAACAGGTCAAAACGGTTTAATCATCAAACTTGCTGAAGAAATATTAGAACCGCAGTTTATTTCCTGGACGCCAGAGGACACTATATTTACGGTTTTACTTGGCGATACGATAGACTTTAGCGCTGATGTCCACGACGCTCAGCAGGAAGAATTGAGATATTCATGGATTGTCAATGAAGATTCAATTTTATCGAACAATACACATATTGAAATATTCGACAGCTTAGGCGCACAGATCATTGGATGCCGGATTTCTGATGGGGAGTTTACAATCGGGATAAACTGGCATGTTAGCGTTTCCGCTTTCGCAATCAGGGAATTCCATCCGGACAGCCTTTTATTAAGAATACGCCGCGGCACAGAGGTCGATTTCGAAGTCGATATTGAAGCAATCGATAATTTAGAGATAAATTTCTCATGGTCGCATTTTGACCGCAATGGGCGGCGGGAATTTATTGGAACCGATGATTCATTGCATTATAATTTCGAAATAACAGGCGATCAAATGATAGAGTGCATTATCGGCAACGGAGAAAACAACGAGCGGATCGCGTGGGAAGTCGCGGTCAATTCGGTCGTCTGGTGGTGGTGGCCTCACGAACTTGAGTTCCGCGCGCCGGTGGATACGACCGTCGATTTCTCGATTTTTCCGTTTAACG
>CAZWOY010000097.1:0-10915 GCA_964635255.1 uncultured bacterium | reverse complement strand
ATACAGGGGGGTTGCGACTTACGTTGGGAAATGAGTCTATTTTCATGTTCCGTGGTGAAGCTCGCTTCATGAGCAATTACTGGGAAAATAGACCGCTTAATCTCCCCCATTCTATCTGAAGGGGGGATACAGGGGGGTTGCGACTTACGTTGGGAAATGAGTATATTTTCATGTTCCGTGGTGAAGCTCGCTTCATGAATAATTACTTAGATCACTAAAAAAATGACTTATCATTCTTAGAACGTCACAAATAGCATGCTGCAAAGCGAAACCGCTTTGTGATCTAAGCAATAAGGCTCATTTTACAATCTTTTTACATAAATAATAAGTCAAATCCGGCAATTATCAATGGTTAGCCATATATTAACTTGTAACTTTCATGTTTACTCAGAGGAGGCTTTCAAATGTTCACCTGGCAAATCAAACGAACCAGAAAACGCCTGCGATTCTCTATTGTCCTGATTGTTTTTGCGCTTTTGCTGTTTTTATTCTGGCGGGAATATTTTGTGATGGATTGGGTACTTTCGGATTTTACCAAAGAACTAAACAGAACAATAATCTGGAAGGAGATTAATCTACGCCGGATTATTCAACTACATCTGGAAGAACCGATTATCGAAGTGGAAAGGCGGGTAAAAAACTACATAGATTCGATGCACGCCGATGCTGTGGAATTTCGAAAATGGCTGAGCGCGCTGCCTAAGGACAGTTCAATAATCGGCGGAGGACTTGTCTGGTCGCGCGACAGCAAGGAAATCGATTACACGGCTGTAAATATAAACGCCGATCAGGAATGGATCAAAGCCTTAACGGAATACTACAATCTAAGATTTGATCCGGATTATTACAAGCAGGGCAAGCCGGATTGGATGAAAGCAAAAGAAGACTCGCTAAGCGAATTTATCGAAGGTCGATACGGATACACGCGATTCAGCCAGTACAACCGATTCAATCAGCCGCTCAAGTCAAAGCAAAGCTGGCAATCTGCAACAGACACTCTATTCGGAATTATCTGGAATGCCGATAACTATAAAAAATACAAACTGACCCATTTGATTGAAGAAATAAAATCAAATCCGATAAGATACGGCATATTTCTATTTCTCTTAGATTTTCCTATGTCCAGCGACTGGTATCATGGCATACTGCTGGTCGATGAGAAAAACGACACGCTGTTTAGCTGGGGACAGGTTGAGCAAACGCCGTATCTCTCTTTTCGCGGGGGAATACCGGTTTTTTACACGGGAAAAACATTGCCGTGGACGCCCGGCTGGACGCTTTTTGTTCAAGAACATAATATAATAGATAGGATATTCCGAACCGATAGGGCGGATCAAACGGTTATTGGCAGGATATTTCATAACTATTATGTCAAGAAAGCAGAAAATATTAACAATTCGCACTTTCAGGGCAAACAAGATCCGGACGCTTACGATAATTGGCTGCTTTTGGCGGGATCGCTGTTAATATTGTTCGTGGTTATTGCCTTTGAGGTTCAGGACGTTCGCAATCAGCGAAAATTCATATTTCACATTTCACACGAACTGCGCACCCCGGTTGCAAAAATTCGGTTGTTTGCAGAAACGCTCAGACATGACAGGGCGGTATCTGAGCAAAAAGAAAACCAGTACCTTGACACAATCGTCAACGAATCCGACCATTTAGCCGTTTTGATCGATAATTCGCTGAATCTCAGCCGTATCGAAGCGGACAGGTTGAAAATACGAAGACAGAAAGTTAGTTTAGCGGAATGGCTGCAGGAATTCGTTGACAAACATCGCGCATGGCTTGAGGGAGTTGGGTTTGAAGTTAAGTTAGATATTGAAAACGATTTACCCGCTGCCAATATCGATCCCGAAGCCTTCGATCTGGTAATGCGCAACCTGATCGACAACGCGGTAAAGTATTCCGATAAACGTAAAGAGATTGAGATCAGAGCTAAACGAACGTATAAAAACAAAATCCGACTCGAAGTGGCCGATCGCGGAATTGGAATTCCGCAAAATAAAAGGAAGTCGATTTTTAAACGGTTCGTGAAAGTAGTGCGCAAAGACCGCGAACCAATCGGCGGCGCGGGAGTCGGGCTGTCTTTAGTGAAAGAGATCATAGATCGGCATCGGGGGAAGATTTGGTGTGAAGGACGCGAAAGTGGGGGAAGTTTATTTATTATTCGGATCTAGTAAAAGTAACAAAATGGGAAAGTGGGAAAAATTTCAGAAAAAATCTGTGAAAATCTGCTGCATTCGTGCTCCTATTCTTTAAAACCTGACTAAGTTGAACGAGCGCATTTTAATAATTGAGGACGATCCAAAGCTGCGGATGGGGCTTATCGACAATCTGGCGTTCGAAGGCTTTCGACCGGTGGGTGTCTGGTGCGCCGAGAACGGCAGAAAAGTCTGGTTTGAAATCGATCCCGCCATCGTGATCCTCGATCTGATGCTGCCTGGCAAAAGCGGACTTCAACTGCTCAAAGAAATGCGCGCATTGGGCAGCCGGACGCCGGTCATCATCCTCTCAGCATTGGGCGAAGAATGGGACAAGATCAAAGGTTTCCGACTTGGCTGTGATGACTATGTAGTCAAACCGTTCAGCGTGATCGAACTTATCGAGCGGATCAAAGCTGTGCTGCGCAGGCTGGGAAAGCTTGAAAAAGCAGACAATGACTGTGAATTTAATGGAGTTAAGATCGATCTGCAAAACCGCACTGCGGCGTCTTCAGAATTGAAAATTGAATTAAGCGAAAAACTAACCGAACTCTTAACGTACTTCTTCCGTAATCCCGAGCGGGTGATTTCGCGCAAGGAACTGCTGGAGAAGGTCTGGTTCACTTCATCCGAAGCCGAAACCAGAACTGTGGACGTCCATGTCGCCTCGCTGCGAAAAGCGCTCTGCGGCTTTGACATAGAAATAGAAACCGTTTATAAAGCCGGTTATCGTTTAAGAGTTTCGAAACCAATAATTTCGCGTTAATCCGTCTCATCCGCGTTATCCGTGTGCTTATGGATAATATCGCCATCGATGAATAATTGCCTAAAATGATAAACCCGTCAGAATATTGCATAGAAATCAGCAAAGCGCTATCTTCAAATTTCCAAATATCTAAAACGAGAAACTAAATTGGAACTATGGACTGCATTTATGATCGGCTTGGTTGGCAGCGTGCATTGCGTCGGCATGTGCGGACCGATCGTGCTGGCGCTGCCGGGGCAAAGTATCGGATCTCCGGTGGTTTATTTCTTAAGCCGGTTGCTATACAATTTAGGCAGAGTTGCAACCTATTCATTCATGGGCGCTGTTGCCGGCGTTATCGGCAAATCGATCTCAATTGGCGGGTATCAGCAGATTGTATCGATAATAATGGGCGTTGGCATTTTAATCGCAGTCCTCACGCCAAATAAAGCAATCAACCGGCTCATTAAGCTCCCCGGGGTCGATTCGCTGAAAGAAAATATAAAATCGCTTTGGCTGAAGTACTTCGACAATCCTTCCCTGCGATCCTTGTTCATCATCGGCGTCCTCAACGGATTTCTCCCCTGCGGCTTCGTCTATCTGGGCTTAGCCGGCGCGATATCGACCGGCGGATTTGCGAGCAGCATTCTTTACATGGCGCTGTTCGGTCTGGGCACCGTCCCAATCCTGATCGCCACGTCTTACGCCGGCAAGGTATTAGGTATAGGTATCCGGCGCTACATCAACCGATTGATTCCGATTGGAGCGGTGATTATTGCGCTGTTGTTTATTCTAAGAGGGCTGTCGTTAGGGATTCCATATATAAGTCCTAAGGGGAAGGTGCTGCAGGTTAAAAGCGAGGTGCATCAGATGCATCAGTAGCGTGGATTCCGTGAATCAAGTAGAAGGTTTATTATTTTTCGCTTTATTATTACTCTTTCGCACAATTCTATAAAATCGTCTACTGTTAAATCGCTTTTGCATCATTTGTGCGCCGTAGCTTTTTTTGAAATCCATTTTTCGTAATCAGGTTGGTTGAGGAGATCGACCATTTTCCCTTTCAATTGACATTTTCGTATTTATTACCTCCCTTTTGGCAAGTTTCCAAGAAATTATACTGCCGTAACCAATTGTCCTTCGACTTGAAACTCTTCAGGCTTTTCCGGATTATAATTCAATTTCTCGAATCCGATGACATTTCCAAACCGATCCTTCATAAAAATCACTTCTTCCTCGGTTTCTTCGCAAATATATTCATCCGAAGGATTACCGAACCATACGGTTAGAGTTTTTCCAAAAGGATCGAAATATACCTTTACTTTTTCCAAACTAATTCTCCCATGTTTGAACTTTTGTGAATAATCGTTGAGGATAAATCAAAAATGTCTAAGTTGTTTCACAATATTGACGCAATAGATTTAGTTTTCCTTAATTCCAAAATAACTTAACACTTCCCCAATCACACGGTCCTGATCTTCCCTGGTTAATTCATAATAGCAGGGCAAACGCAGCGCCCGTTCGCTTAAGTCTTCCGATACCGGCAGATCGCCCGGCTGGTAGCCCATTTTTTCGCCCATAACGGATGTATGCAACGGTATGTAATGAAAAACGGCGGAGATGTTGTTTCGTTTTAAATGTTCAATCAGTTCTTGCCGTATTTTTTGGCTTTCAAGAAGAATATAAAACATGTGTGAATTGTGAACGCATTCTTGCGGGACTATTGGAAGCCTTAGAATTCCCATTTCCTGCAGCGGCTCTAATTTCTGATAGTAATAATCGAAAATCGAACCGCGTTTTTCATTGATCGAGTCAGCTTCTTCGAGCTGGGCGAACAGAAACGCAGCGATTATTTCCGAAGGCAGGTAGGACGAGCCGATGTCTATCCAGGTGTATTTATCCACTTCGCCCCTGAAAAATTTACTGCGGTTAGTTCCTTTTTCACGGATGATCTCAGCGCGTTCGAAAAAAGCCTCATCGTTAATCAACAGCGCTCCGCCCTCGCCGCAAATGTAGTTTTTTGTTTCATGAAAACTGTATGTTCCCAAATGACCAATGGTTCCTAAATATCGACCATCGTAAGTCGCGTTTACTCCCTGGGCGGCGTCTTCGATTACATGCAGGTTGTGTTTCGCGGCGATTTCCATAATCGTATTCATTTCGCTCGAAATTCCCGCATAATGAACGGGAACAATAGCTTTAGTGCGATCATTAATTGCATCCTCAATCAATTGCTCGTTTATATTAAGCGTATCGCGCCGTATATCGACAAACCTGAGAAACGCTCCCCGCTTCACAAAAGCGTTCGCAGTCGAAACGAACGTGTATGACGGCATTATGACTTCGTCACCGGCGCTGATATTTATGAGCATCGCGCATATTTCCAGAGCCGCAGTGCATGAATTTGTCAATAAAACTTTGCGGGCGTTAAATTTCTGTTCCATCCATTCGTTGCATTTGCGCGTAAAATTGCCGTCTCCCGCTAAATGACCGCTGAGGACGGCTTGTGAAATATAGAAAAGTTCTTTTCCGACGATGAATGGACGGTTAAACGGTATTTTTTTTTGCTCCATCTATCCTTTTTCGTTTATTGTTTTCGTTTGAAACCTGAAAGTTGCACTGCCCCGCCGATAACCCCAACGAAAATCCTGTTAAAATAGACCATAAGCGATAAGGTTATCGCATCCGTAACCGCAATGCCCGTTCGGCTGAATAAATAAACCATCACGCCCTCTCTGACTCCCAGACCGCCTAATGAGATCGGGAGAACCGTAAGAATATACACTACGGGCATCAAACAGAGAAAGACATACAGCGGAAGTTTAATTCCGATAGATTGGGCTAACAAGTAAGTTACAAAAATATCGACAAGTTGAAAAGTTCCACTTAGAATCGCGATCAGCGCCAGGCGAGATAGCGAGATTTGCGAAAAATTCAGGATAAGCTTGGCGAATTTTTCTCTTAACGACGTCATTTTAAATCTTTGCAGGAATTTATAAACAGCCGAAGCGTAAACTCTGCAAATTAAAGCAAAAAGGATGAATCCTGCGGTTATAAACTGGACTTTGTGAATAACGCCGCCTGTAATGTCGATGTTTAATTCCGGCAAAAAAAGGATAAGCGCAACATTCCCAATAATCAATACCATAATAATCCCGATCGCTCGCTCCATCAAGGCTGAAAAACCGATTCTTCCGGCTGACTTGCCGGTTTCCGCGGCGCAAAGCCCAACACGCGCCACGTCTCCGCCTATCACACCGGGGAGAACGATACTGTAAAAACTTGAAATAATGTAATACTTAAATGCAGAAAAGAGATGAATGCTTACGCTGAAGCTTCTCAGTAAAACAATCCAGCGAATTGAAGCGATAAACAAACCAAGAGTAAGAAATGCCGGAGCCATCCAAATTAAGCGTAAATCGGCATCGACAACTATTTTGACAAATTCCCGCCAGTCAATAAGGAAGAAAAGATAGGCGAATATCCCGATAGAAACAAAAAAGCGCAGGACAAACACCGATTTTGTAAGAAATGACTTCAATATTTACCTTTTATAATCCGAAATAAACTGCATCTAATTGAAAATTAATAAATTATTAAACTAAGAATAAAATAAATAGAACGCTTGAATAGTCGGCGTCTATCACTGTAATTCTGTATTTGCTTTTATCCTTGCGGATTTTGAAACTCTGATTTTAAAATCGAAAGCGTTAATTTATCCACATACTTTCCATCAATATATTCATGTTCCCGCAGCCGCCCCTCGACAACAAAACCGAGCTTTTCGTAAAAATTCTTTACTTTCTCATCATCAGCCGTCATTTTTAAAAAAACTTTATGAAGATTGAGAAAATTAAATGCATAATCAAGCAGCAGTTTAATCGCTCGACTTCCGGTTCCCTTTGCCCGATTGTCGTTATCAGCGATAAATATAGACAATCCGGCGTTTCTGTGGCGCAGATCGATCTGAAAAAGCGAGACATTTCCTATGTGATTGCCGTTTTCTTTAAGACAGACTGCAAACACGATCTTTTCAGTCGAATTATCTATCCGTTCAAACCATTTCTCCTGGTTGGATTTTGATATGGGAATCTGCGAGCCTATAGCGTAAAAAATCTCAGGCGTATTTATCCACTTCCAGGTTCGTTCAAGATCGTCGCGTTCGAGTTTACGCAGATAAATCAGATCGTCGTTTAGCATTGTAAATCCTTATTAAACTGAATTTAATCGATTTTTCGCCGAATCAAATAAACCGGCGTTCTGTTTACTAATTGCAGTATCCGCAAAACATACTCGCCGAGGATTGAAAAGGCAAAGAAATTAAAGCCGGACAATATGGTCACTAAAAGTATAATTGAAGTCCATCCGGGGACGCCCACGCCAATAATGTAATGTTTAATTAAAATTACAATGGCAATGACAATGCTGATAATAATTCCAATTGCGCCTAAAATTGCAAGGATTCTGAGTGGCAGCATAGAAAAGCCGATAAAATTACTCATAGTTTGCTTAATTATCCGCGATAAGTTGTAAGCGCTCTTGCCTTCTTTGCGCGGATCGTGCCGCACGATCAGATTCTCGATCCTTTTGGTCACAGATAACAATAAAGGACCGATTGCCGGATAAATATGCCGCTGAGTAAGCAATCCTTCCACAACTTCCCGGCGCATTATTCTGAAACTTGTGAATCTCAAGTCCTTTGGTTTGTTCAGGAGTATGCTGTTCGACCAATTTATAAAGTCGCTGCCCATTCTTCTGATGAATGAATGCTCTTTTTTCTTCGGTATGCCCAAAACAATATCGGTTTCAATTTTAGATTCGAGATGTTTAATCATTGATGGGATTTCTTCAGGCGGGTGTTGCAAATCATCGTCCATTGTTAGTACGATTTTACCCGCTGTTTGCGATAGGCCACAGAGCGTCGCAGCGCCCTGACCTGAGTTGCGCATTAACTGAATCAAAACGACTCGGTCATCGTGAGCTTTGATATCTTTTAACACTTCCCAACTATTATCCGGTCCGCAGTCATCGACAAAGATAATTTCCCAGGTTCGATTAATATCCGTTAATACTTTCGTCAACCTGTCATGCAATTCCTGCAACATCTTTGCGGAATTATAGACCGGAATTACGATCGATAGTTCAACCTTATAGTCTTCAATCTCATTCTTCTTTAAAAACATTTCCATTTAAACTACTTTCATGTTTAAGTTTTTCTGCACCTTATCTTTAATGCAATTGTATTCGGCGTCATTTGCACAGTCATACAGGACGAAGCCGGCAAGATTTCCATTGTGCGTAAAAGACTCGATTTTATCGCCGATTTTTACAGCCACAAACATAGAAATAACTTCAGACGCTTTTTCTTTCAGCTCGGTTTCCGAAATAATATTCTCTAATTTGCCTGCTTTCAAAGAACCGAAAACTAACGATCCGCAGCCTTTTGAATTCGTTTTTTGTTTTTCGATCGGTTTAAAATCATTTACCGCATGCAGAATAGTCATTTTCTCGACGTCGATTCCCGTGTATTTTTCTATTATTAATGGAATTCCGTTGCCCCCTGTGCGAGGGCTGATTTCCAATATAAAAATATCTTTGCCGGAAATCATTATATCAAAATTAAAAGATCCGTTTAAATAGTTGGATTTTAGACAGCATGTTTCAAGTTGTTTTTGGATCTTTTCCTCAATCGATTTGTCCAAATCCACCGGAACCCTGTGGCCTGTCACAACGAAGCCGTCAAGATATTTTTGCGTTATCATAAAGAAAACTAACCGGCCCTCGTACATAAAACCGTCTCCGCCAACTTCAGTTCCCTCGATGAATTCCTCGGCAACGACCACTCCTTTTCTTGAATGCTTTTTGGCGGCTTCGAATGCGTTTTCCAAACCTATCTCGTTTTCAGCGCCCAGGAAAGTTACGCCTCGCGAACCGGAGGTATCGGACGGCTTAATAACAATCGGATAGCTGAGGGTTTCTTTTACGCTCAAGAGTTCCGCTTTATTTTGAATCGATAGGAATTCTGGATGAGGCAATCCATTATTTCTTTGGAACTTGCGAAATAGATCTTTGTTTGACATGTTTAACGCTACAACCGGATCGATTCCTGGCAATCCCAAAGATCGGCTTACATAACCGGCGGTTGATACGGCTATATCGGAACTGAACGTGCAAATTCCATCGATATTATGATTTCTTGCGGCTTTTAGCGCGCCCTCTTTATCGACCGTGCTACAATTAATATATTTATGAGAAAAGCGGTGACCGGGGTTGTCAGGTTTATAATCGACCGAGATGACCTCATACCCCAAATCCACAGCCTTTTTTATCCCTGAAACCTGAAAAATACCAGCCCCAAGGATCATTAGTTTTTTCATGTTTTGTTCTTGCAGGTTCTGTTCGGTTAAGCCATTTTTTTTCATTGGCTAAGCCATTAAATTAAAACAACAAAATCCTAAAAAGCAAATTTCGTTTGTTTTTACGTCGCATTATTGAAAACGTTATTTACAGTAACTAATCCTAAACCTTTTAAAATCTTTTATAATCGCTTAGATTTATCTGAAAGTTTTTAGGATCAAATTCAGCGCTTAGGAAATGCCAAATTCGATAAAGTTCGCCATAGCCTTTTATTTCTTAATCGGCGTATTCATGGTTTTTACAGTATTGCCGTTTGAATCTCCGGACGAAAATCACCATTTAGATTATGTAAATTTCGTAGCGGAAAATCTCGAAATACCAAATCAGGCTGTGCCGGAAAAAAGAGTCGAGTGGGAGGGGGGACAACCGCCGCTATATTATGTAATCAGTTCCATCTTTGTACGATTGTTCGATGAAGAGAATCGTATAGATTATAATGCGGAAAAGAATTTGGATTCGGATTTCTTCGGCGGCGACTCAACTAAAATCCCGATTTTTATTCATGAAGAAGCTCATCCGATTTTTGAAGACGGTCAAGATAAAATTCTTTTCTACACAATTCGCCTGTTATCAGTAATATTTGGCGGATTAAACTTATATTTCATTTGGAAAATTGCAGAGATTACAGGATTAGAGCGACGATGGCAATTTGTAATGACCCTTTTTGTCGCTTTATTACCGCAATATGCGTTTATTTCCGCAAGTGTAAACAGCGATCTCTTAGCGGATTTGCTGGCGACGATTTCTATTTATTTTATTTTTAAAATTCTAAACAATCCTGCAAAATGGCTCAATTATTTATTTCTTGGCTTAAGCTTGGGAATCGGTTTGGAAACGAAAAAATACGGCATAATAGTAACGCCCGCTATTTTTGCGCTATTTCTTTATTTGCTGTTGTCCCAAAAAGTCGCTTTTGCAAAACTAATTCGATTTGCGCTGTTATTCGCATTAACCGCCTTTTTAATTGGTTTTTGGTTTTATCTTAGAAACTACTTTTTATATGGTAGTTTTCTTGGTTTGAATTTAGCGGATTTAGGTTTAATGACCCGCACGGAGTCGTCCCAGGTGGGAGATTTAAAGTATTGGGCGATGTTTTCCGTCCGAATGTTTATCTCTTTCTATGCCGTCTTTTGTTGGATGAACGCGAGACTTCCGGCTTATGCTTACGCTTTGCCGGCGTTCACTTGGCTGGCGGCGTTCATAGGCGTTTTCGCACATAGGTTTGATTCAAAAAGCCGTTTGTTCTTGATATTCGCTTTGATTATTTCAATTTCCTGTCTCGGCGGAGTCGCATATTTCAACACAATGCAGCCGCAAAGTCAAGGACGCTATCTATTCCCCGCACTCTCAACCATTGCTCTGCTCTTTACATTTGGCTTAAAAGGCTTCTTTGAATCGATTCCGGTTCAGAAGGTAAAAGCTGCAGCCTATAATATCCTGATAGCAAGTTTATTTTTATTCAATATTTACGCCTGTGTCTGGATGTATAGATTTTACCAGTAATTGCTCATGAAGCGAGCTTCGCCACGGAACATGAAAATAGCTGGTTTAA
>CAZWOY010000096.1:0-11055 GCA_964635255.1 uncultured bacterium | reverse complement strand
GCCGGCAAGCCCACCGGCTATTTTAACTAAATTGCTTGCCGACGAGGGCGTCGGCAAGCTCTCGCAGGTCAACTTCAATGCGCATAATATACAAAAATACGAAACCCGGTATAAACCGGGCTCGTTGGATAATCATGCAAACCTGAATTTATCGAAAAAAATCAGACGTCCAGATTTTTCACATATTTTGCGTTGCCTTCGATCCACATTTTACGCGGTTCGACCTTGTCGCCCATCAGCGTACTGAACAGCCGGTCGGCTTCCGCAGCGTCGTCCAGCGTTACCTGCAGCACCGTTCGCCTTTCCGGATCCATTGTCGTTGACCATAGCTGTTTGGGATTCATTTCGCCAAGTCCCTTGTATCGCTGCAGGTGTATTTTCCGCCCGCTCATCCGCTTGAATATTCGATCTCGCTCCATATCGTCGTAAGCATATTGCTCCTCTTTGCCGGCTTTTATCTGGTACAGCGGGGGCTGGGCGATATAGATATAATTGTTTACCACCAGATCGGTCATGTACCTGTAAAAGAAGGTCAACAGCAATGTTCTGATGTGCGCGCCATCGACGTCCGCATCGGTCATTATTATGATCTTTCCGTACCTGATTTTATCAAGATCGACGCCGCCGTTGTCGGGATTCTTGTCCAGCATAAAACCGGCGCCTATCGCTGAAATCATGGTTCGGATTTCCGCATTGGCTAAGATCTTATCCATACGCGCCTTTTCAACATTAAGGACTTTGCCGCGCAGAGGCAGGATCGCTTGAAACCGCCGGTCTCGCCCCTGTTTTGCAGATCCGCCCGCCGAATTGCCCTCGACCAGAAACAGTTCGCACAACTGAGGATCGTTAATCGAACAGTCGGCTAACTTGCCCGGCAGACTGCCGGAATCAAGCGCGCTCTTTCTGCGGGTCAGTTCGCGAGCCTTGCGCGCTGCTTCCCGCGCGCGGGCTGCCTGGACGGATTTTTCGACTACCTTCTTGGCTATCGAAGGATTTTCTTCAAGGTAAGTCGAAAGCCCTTCGCTAAATACTGTCTCAACAATGCCCTTAACCTCGCTGTTGCCGAGTTTGGTTTTGGTTTGCCCTTCAAACTGCGGTTCGGCAACCTTAATGGATATGACTACGGTCAATCCCTCGCGGCAGTCATCGCCGGATAGAGTAAACTTCTCATTTTTAAATATCGAATTCTTTAAGCCGTAGCTGTTTATCGTCCGCGTTAACGCCGATTTAAAACCGGCGAGATGCGATCCGCCTTCAATCGTGTGAATATTATTTACATAGGAATAAATCGTTTCCAGATAAGTGTCCGTCCACTCGAGAGCGATTTCAACCGGCACGCCGTCTTTTTCGCCGCTTATATAAATCGGCTTATTGATAATCGTATCTTTACTCTCATCCAGATACCTTACAAATTCAGCTATTCCGCCTTTTGAAAGGAATACATCCTCGCGTTCCCGGCCCGTTCTTTCGTCGCGAGCTATGATTTTAACTCCGGGATTTAGAAATGCAACCTCTCTTAAACGCTTCACAATAATCGTATATCTTAATTCTATATCTTCAAATACACCCGGATCCGGTTTAAACTGCGTTTCGGTTCCGCGAAACTTTGTTTTGCCAATTTCCTTTACATCCGATTCGGGAACGCCTCTTCTGTAACTTTGCCGATACAACTTATTATTCTGTCCAACCGTAACCTGGCTCCACTCCGACAGCGCATTTACAACCGATACGCCGACTCCGTGCAGACCGCCGGAAACCTTGTAAGTCTGCCGGTCGAACTTGCCGCCGGCGTGGAGCATCGTCATAACAACCTCAAGCGCCGATCGGCCCTCTTCAGGATGGATATCGACAGGAATTCCTCGGCCATTGTCCTTGATGGAGACTGATCCGTCTTTGTTTATCGTAACTTCTATCAGATCGCAATGTCCCGCCATAGCTTCATCGATAGAGTTATCGACAACCTCGTATATCAAATGGTGCAGCCCGCGCGTGGATATATCTCCGATATACATGGCGGGTCTTTTCCTAACGGCTTCAAGCCCCTTAAGAATCTGTATTTTCTCAGCAGTGTAGTTGCTGTTATCGACTTGTACTGTCAAAAACTTCCTTCTCCAAACTTCTGTTTACAAAGAATATAGCACATATAATTTACAAAAAACTTATATCCGATACAATATTTGAACCAATTGTCTGGTTAATTTTGCAACGTATATCTTCTTTAAGATAGATTAATTCCTGTCTCCAGGCCGCGCTTCCGACTTTGACCTTTAAAAGTCCGTTTTTAATCGACTTCGCCTCAGTTACAGACGCAATCTCTTTACCGACTATTTCCTCCCATTTTAACACTGCCTGTTGTTCAAAGACTCTTTCCTTTAAACCTAAATGATCTAACAAGCTGTAAACTGCGGATCCGGCTTTACCCATCGAATCGATTCTGGATGAATCCTTTTCCCATTTCTTAAAACCGGTAAGTTTCTTCTTTTTCCTTGCCTTATTCATACTCATAAAAAATCCCGTCAGTAATTCCGACGGGATTCCTGTCAAACTTCGCTTTCGTTTTTGCTATCTGAGCCTGATAGGCATTAACAGCATTAAAAGATCTTCATCCTCTTCCTGCGAGGTCGGTCTTATGACTGCCGCATCATCATGAGATCCAAGCTCGAAAATAACTTCTTCGGTGTCTATCTGCTTCAAGACGTCCATTAGATAACCTGCATTATAAGCAATCTCAAGAGGTTCTCCCTCATAGTTTATGGCAAGCTCCTCCGAACCTTGACCGCCCATATCCTGATCTTCAGATTCAAGCAGCATTCTTTCTTTATCTATTTTCAACTTAATCTGTTTCGATATCTGGTTGGCAAAGATCGAAACTCTTCGAACCGCTGCCATAAGATCGCTGGTTCGAGCGAGCAATCTTCCAGGATTCTCATCAGGAATCACACTCTCGTAGCGTGGATAATGACCATCGATTAAACGTGTAACAAGTCTTTGGCTTTCCGCCTTAAACGAAGCTCTGTTCTCCGCCAAAGCTATTTCCGGCTTTTCGTCGTCGCCGAGGTTTCTCATCAATAAATTCAAGGCTTTCATCGGAATTATTACATCGATAGGCTCGCCGGTATAAGCAGTATTTCTCTTTGAAATCCTCGAAAGTCTGTGACCATCCGTTGCGGCAACTCTAAGTTCATTTGGTCTGAGTTGCATTAATAATCCTGTCAGCACCGGTCTCATTTCATCATGCGAAACAGCAAAGATCGTTTTAGAAATCATTCTTTTTAGAACTTCGGCGTTCATCTCAAACGATAACTTGGCGTCAACTGCAGGCAGCTCTGGAAACTCGACCGGATCTCCGCCGGGCAGAACGTATTTGCCAATGCCTTCTCCCTTAAGAAGAATCTTGTTCATTTCCGGAACTTCCATCTCTAAAGGAACATCCGGCAGTTCCCTGATCAGTTCCTGGAATCGTTTAGCTTGCACCAATACTCCGCCGGCGCCTTCCGCTTCATTTAAATCGATGCTTGAAGTTATCGTTATCTCAAGATCGGTTGCGGTTATCTCAAGCTTCTTGCCATCGAGCTTCATCTGCAGATTGCTTAACGATGGCATCGGTACGCGCGTTGAAATCGCTCCCATAACGCGTTGAAGACCTCGCGTCATGGAAACTTGTGAAAAAGTGAACCTCATGGTGTATCCCAATACTTTCTATTTCTAAAAGTATATTATAAAACTTAGTGGTTGTGGTTGTCGAGTGTATAAGTTGAAAACCGTTTTATTTCCTTCAAGAAAACGTTTGCTTGTACGATTTTTTTAAATACCGCCCATGTTAAAATGAACGGTGAATAAGTATCGGCAATGTTAACAAACAAGCTTAAGCGAACGAATAAAACAAAAACACGGCGCTTGTAAACTCAGTTTCAACAGCATAAGTTAAAAGTACTGTTAATTTGTTGAAAACAAAATCAAAAAAAAGTAAAATTAAACATTTCGGAGATTTTGTTTAAACAGTACGTGAAAAGTAAAGTACGTCAGATCTATTTTAAAAATCAAGGAAGGGAAAGTTTAAATAAAATTTTGACCATAAATAAGCTGGCTGCAGTTAAGTGGAAAACTCAATCTTTTTTCTCAAAACCTCGATTATATCTGCAGTTTTAGCATCGGATTTACATTTCTCATTTATGTTTTCACGAGAATGTATTACCGTAGCATGATCTCGGCCTCCAAAGTGAAGTCCGATCGTTTTTAACGTATTGTCTGTGTACTCTGTGCAAAGGTACATAGCGGTTTGACGCGCTTGGACGATATTTTTTTTGCGCGTCTTAGATATCAAAAGATCGGTTGGAATTTCAAATTCTTCTGCCACGATTTCCTGGATCCGGGAAACGGACGCCCTCCTGATCGACTGATAATCGAGATCCTTTAACGCTTCTTTAGCTAAATCTATATTAATGGATTCTTTAAGGAGAGACGATTGAGCCAGCATTCGAATCAAAGCTCCCTGAAGCGTACGTATGTTATCGCTAATTTGTACTGCTAAGAAATGAGAAACATTCTCAGGGAGATCGACGCCATTTTTTTCAGCTTGATCTTTCAATATTGCAACTTTGGTTTCAAAATCCGGTTTGTGAAGTTCACTGACCAAGCCCCATTGAAGTCTGCTTTTAAGTCTTTCGTCAAATTCCTTTAGATCTTTTGGCGGTTTATCGGAAGAAAAAATTAACTGCTTACCGGCTTGATGCAGAGTATTAAATGTATGGAAAAATTCCTCTTGAGTTCTCTCTTTAGTCATAAGAAACTGAACATCGTCGAACAAAAGAACATCGACTGATCTATAAAGCCTACTGAACGAGTCGGCTCTGCTAGTTTTGATAGCATGTACGAAATCGGTAGTAAATTGCTCGCTGGTAACGTAGATAACTCTATCGGTTGCGCCTGATTTTACAATATAATTTCCGATAGCCTGAATAAGATGGGTTTTGCCTAAACCGGCGCCTCCATAAACCAAGAATGGATTAAAAGGAGTTTTCGATGGACTTTTCGAGATTGCCAAAGCGCCGGCGCGTGCAAATTTGTTGCATTCGCCCTCAATGAAACTATCGAAAATATAACGTGAATTAAGATTGTTATTAAATTTATTGTTGACTCTTTGTTTCACAATCTCTCTTTCGACAACGGGTTCAGGTATAGGTTTGCTTCTTTCCTTGCTTCTTCTATTTACAGTGAAAACAAGTTCTATTTCAGAGCCTAACGCTTCTTCAGAGGATTCAGCCAGTTCCCTCTGAAAATGGCTGTCGATCCAGTCGCAGTAAAACCTGCTGGGAGCGCTAAGATTCAAGGTCTGACCATTAAACGAAACAGGCTCTAATGGTTTAAACCAAGTCATAAAGCTCTGATCCTTTAATTTCTCTTTCAGTATCTTACTGATTTTTTTCCAGGCGGTATTCGCACTCATTTTCGACAGGTAAATAATATCAGACATTACATGCAACCTTTTGTTTTTATGAAAATTAAGAATAAGGAAAACGAATAGAAAAATATTATAGTAAATTCTCTTAATTGTCAAGATAAATCGAATCGTTAATTTCTTAATGGAAAATTAACTTGTTTTTTAGTTTGATGCTTTTTTCTTTTTTTCACTTGACAAACTTTTCAAGTCCCAGATTGGATTTGCAATGCACCAAAAAGTCTGGTTTTTTGTATTTTTTGTTTTGAGAACGCTTCGTATATATCCGTTTCCCTTAAGATTAAATTGAAATTTTCCCTCGTACCTATTCTGTTTGGATTCGAACTTTTCCATTCTGAAAACTTCGAACTCCTTGTCATTATTTTTACTATAAACAATCAATTCCGAAGGTGTGCCAAATTCTGGTACAGATTTGTACCGAATTATCACGGATCCGGCTTTTGCGAAATCGAGATTTTGACCGATCTGAAAAACGCGTTTTTCAGTTACGATCCGCAGATCCAAAACAGGACCGTTGGAGATAACTATCTTACCTTTATTCAAAGAGTTAAGAATATTTTCTTCAGTTACTCTATTGCCGTCGATATGCACTAAAGTTCTTCCCTTGCCGAATATAAAATCCTCGTTTTCCCAAAGCTTCAGCATCGGCAGTTTAACCTGGCGAAATCTATTGAAACTGCCATGAGCGTCATTGCCCGCTGCGATATATTTCCGTGCGCCGCTTTCAAGCCGCCTTTTCCATTCGTCTAGCCCTTCAACAAATCCTGAATCTTCTTTGCCATTGTAAATCTGCCAGCTTTTGAGTTTATCGAGATTCAGATCGTTCTTCTTCCAGCGTCCTCTGTTAATTAGCAGTCTTTCGAGAAATCCAGCGCGTGAAAACGGATGAGCTGCGGCTAAAAAAGCGTTCGAATCGGATAGATTCAACGCCTCTTCCACCGAATGTTCGCTTCTGGTTTTCAACCAGTTTTGAGCGTCGTCGCCGCTGCCTTTAACGAAATTTCTCTGACCTATCATCAGCAGATGAACATTCCTGTTCTTTACAGATCTGCAGGTCAATTCCTCGCCGGGAATAAGCAAGACGTCGCCATGTCGATTCAATTCGCCGGTTTTTCTTAGGAAATCGTTCCACTTCCGCAGCTTCGGATCATCCACCAGGCAGTTGTCCGGAAGATCGTCGAGATTGTAAGAATGATCAGTCAAAGCGACCCAATCGAGCCCCGACGCTTCGGCGGCGCTTTGGATTATTTCGAGCGGAGCGCCGAATTCGACCTGGTCTTCCCCGAATTCCGTGTGGCAGTGGATTTCGCCTGAACGCCAGCCTTCGATGTGCGGCGCGGGAAATTCCGATAGATAAACGTTGAAAGGCTTATGAGACAGCCGGGGATGGTTGTCTTGATGGATTAAGCATCGTTTTTTTCCACAGACATAGCTTACGGATGCATCGACGGAAATCATGCCGGGATAAAAATGAGAAAGTTCTATCTCAAATGTCTTATGCCACAGCCTGCGGTCTATCTTTTCGTTAATATTTTTCCGCACAACCGTCGATTCGCCATTCTGCTGCAGTTTTACATGAATTTCGTTTATTTCAATGGGAAATTTGTGAGCGTCCTTTATGATTAAATACAGCGGCAGAGGACGGTTCGGTTCTAATCTGAAGGGCGCGTCGAAAATAATCTCAGGCTGCCGCCGGTAATACAGGCTGAATGGAAAAAACTTAAAACGGTAATGAGTCTCGGCGTAGGCGAGAAACAGCGGCATTTTACTGAGGAAATCGAACTGTTCAGACAAGTCTATCATGACGCCGCACAGACAGTGTTTGGAAACAACGGCGCGATGCTAAAACCTCGATTCAGCAGCTCTGGGACTAATATTTCGACGGCTTTAAGCGTATTCCGCCAGAACTTGCCGCGGTCGTGCATAAGCGCTATATCGCCCTTTCTAATATCGCCCAGGACATTGCCGGCTATTTTTTCGCCCGCTATTCCCGTCCAATCCTGCGAAGATACCGACCAGAGGACGATTTTCAGATTTAAGCCTTTTGCCGCGGACAATGCCGCAGGTCCTATCCTGCCGTAAGGAGGACGAAACAGAACCGGACTGCACTTGGTGACGTCGGAAATAACCGCAATCGACTTGCTCAAATCATTATAAACATACCGGCTTGATTTCCACAGCAGACTCCGATGCGCATAGCCGTGAGTTGCGATCGTGTGTCCGTTTTCGTGCAGGCTTCCCAATAAATCGATATTTTCTTCCGCGTTGCCGCCATTCACGAAAAAAGTGGCTTTTACGTCGAACCGGTTTAACGTTTCAAGGAAAAACGGAGTCGAATTGTCATCGGGTCCATCATCGAACGTCAGATAGATCGAGTCGTCATTCTCCCTGCATATTACGCCGTTGAAGAGCCGGCTTGCGATGCATGGCAGCAGACTTCTCATGCCGATATTTTCCCGGATGTTCTGTATTTTTCGCCTTTCCATTCAAAAGAAAACAGATTCCCCCAGACGGCTAAAACTGCAATCCAGGGCGCATGGACGATTTGCAGCAAAAGGAAATCGACCGATGAAAACTTCTCCCGGAATATCCCGCTGCCGATTGAGACGGCGGCGTAGTCCAGCGAAGTCTTAATCAATGCGGGTATAAGCCAGAACCAAAAAATATCGTTAACCAATACCAGGAAAAATCCGGCGGTTAAACTTACTAAAAATAAAAAAACGCCCGAAAGCGTTAATTTAACCGGCAGGCGATGCTGCAGACCCTTCGACGCCCACCTGGTTCGTTGGTTCCATAGCTCTTTAAGCGTCGCCGGAGGTTTGGAAAAAACCACCGCCTCGCTTCCGCGGTTGGAAACGATTTTCCAGCCGCGCCGGTGAGCCTTCGCCATCAGAAATTCATCGTCGCCGGAAATAATGTTCTGGAACTTGGAATATCCGCCTACGTCGCGAAAAAGCTCTCTGCGGAAGGCTAAATTGGCGCCGGAGCACGTATAGGGAGTACCGTTGGCGATTAATCCCGCGCTTGCGATTCCCTGCGATTGGAAATCCAGAGCCTGCAGACGCTGCCACAACGCCGGATTTACGGATATGTCGAAACGGGTCTGCCCGGCCGCCATGCCGGTTTCCGGCGTGAAGCGGCTGACGATGCTTTTCAGCCGGCCCTTGGGGTAGATGCAATCGGCGTCGGTGGTGATTATTATTTCGCCGGCTGCGTTTTCAACGCCCAATTCGATAGCTTGTTTCTTCGGGCTGAAGTTTTCGTTGATCTGCGTTTGTCTCAGCAGTTTAAGATTGCGACGCTTTCCGGCGTATTGGGCGACGATTTCGGAAGTTCTGTCCTCTGACCGGTCGTCGATAACCAAGACTTCGAGTTTAGCGTCGGGATAATCCTGCTCGAAAATCGAATCCAAAGTTTTCCATATATATTGCTCCTCGTCTCTGGCGGGTATAATGATCGAGACCGAAGGGAGTTTGCCGTCGATCTCTCTCCGTTCCGTTTTCAGCTTAAGCAGCCCTCGAATGACGCTGAAAAGGAAAAATACATAGCACGCGCATCCGGCGGCGACCGCAATTTTCCAGATTAGAATAAACATACGCTCATTCGCTGCGCTTCTTCCTTTTCCCGATCTGCAGGTTTGCGATAAATAATATGCCTATCAGCGAGGGCAGCAGCACGTTGGACGCAAATAACAGGATCGATGCGTTGAACGCCTGCGCCTGCATAACGCCGAACTCGCCGAAGAACTGCATCGAAACGATCTGGTCTAAGCCGAGGTCGCCGATGGCAACCGGAAAGACCGATTTGACGAACAGAATCGAAGCGGCGGCGCGCGCGCTGGAAAAGAAATCTATCGAAGCAAAGCCGTTGATCAATAAAAAATACTGCAGATGGAACACCGCATAATGAAGAATCGTCCACATCAGAACCAACCTCGCCTGCGGAGAGCTGAACCTGTCCAGACCGCCCAGCAGCTGAGCGATTTTATCCCGTTTGGGAAACAGCATTTGCAGGGCGTAGATTATGCTGCGCACCGGGCGCGGATCAAGCGAGATATACAGCAGCGTGAAATCAGCCGATATAATCAATAATAAAATCGAGACGAAAAAATACCCGTGCATAAAATTGAAAATCACCGGCAGAGAAAACAGCGCGGGCATTCCGAATGCGATTGTGCAGCCGAGGTTGTAAAACTTGTCGATGACTGTTAAACCGATCAGATTCAACGTGGGAGTGTCTTTTATATAAAGCGCGCGTCCATATTCCCCGATCCGCCCCGGCGTCACGATGCCGAACGAAAAACCGCCCAGCAGCGATCCCAAAGCCGCGCCCGTTGTGATGTTGGGATTGACCAGCCGGACAAGGTAGCGCCACTTTATCAACTGAAGGTAAATATTTAGCGGCATAAGCGCCACTCCGAAAACCACGAATCTGAAATCCGCTAACTTCAGCGCTTTCCAGATTTCGCCGGGATCGATAAAGATCATTATCAGCCCAAGCAGCGCGGCGGCGATGAAGATTTTAATTACGACTAAAATCGTTCGGTTCATTTCAAGACCCACCGCTTAGGCAGATAAAGCCGCTTCAGTCCTTCGGTGCAATTCCGGCACATTTCAATCGAGTCGCGGTTTCCGCTGTTGACAAACCTGGCAAAGTCTCGCATCCGGCGGTTTTTCCAGATTTCGTTCCATGGTTCGGTGAAAACGTTGCCGAACGCGTGGTTCAGCCCGCTGTCGAAACAGCATGGGCAAACGTCGCCGTTGGCTGCGATCAGGGCGGAATAATAGAGTCGGAGGCATTTGCCGCGCTTCCGGCGCGGCTGCAAGCCGCCGCCGGATCGTTTGTAACGCCACAGTTTTTCATTTTTAGGCAGCGAGTCCAACTCGTTCGGATCGTTCAACTCGTTCACGCGGAAAGTCTTAAACTTAACTTCGTCGCAGCCGGAACTAAGCGCGAAATCGTATATCCGCCTGAACTGCCGTTCATCTTGACCGGACACCAGGCATTCTGCGATTATCCTTGGCTTAATCCCGCTGGATTGTTTACGCGCGGACGCGAGCGCGCGGATTCCCGCTTTGACCGCCTCGAGGCTGCCGCCTTTCCTGAAAGAGCGGTAGGTTTCTTCATCCGCGCCGTCGATCGAGACGGCTATTCGATTTAGTCCGGCTTCGACCAGCCTTTTCGCCGTGTCGTTTTTCGCTAACAGGATCCCATTGGTATGGGTCTGGCTCCGAATCCCACGCTTTGACGCTTCGCCGGCAATCAGAGGAAATTCCGGCGCCATCAGCGGCTCGCCGCGGTGCCAGAAATTGATGAGCCGGACGCCTTTAACCTGATCGATAATCTTCAGAAAATCCTCAAAATGCAAAACCCCTCCGCCGCGACCAACCGCCGTCGGGCAGTTGGGACAGTCGAGATTGCATGAACCGCTCGGTTCGATCCAGAGCATTATCGGCTGAGGCAGAAAGATGTAAAGCGCTCCTGAAAAATGAACTAACCAAACAATTTAGCAAATTTGCGGGAAGGTTCAAACTTAAGCGCGCGTTTAAGGAAAGTAAATTATTACTACGTGCAGAAAAAAGTGTCATTGCGAGTCT
>CAZWOY010000095.1:0-11105 GCA_964635255.1 uncultured bacterium | reverse complement strand
TATCCCCCCTTCAGATAGAAGGGGGGAGGTTAAGCGGTCTATTTTCCCAGTAATCTAAAATTGATTATCTTCCGGGTGCGCCGGCGATTCACAATCCATATATCCCCTCATATTTTCTCGTCAAATACGCCGCCAGCGGATCGGCGCTGAGCGGTCGTCCGGTTATAAATTCGATCAACTGATCCGGCTTGAATCGCCTGCCGTGTTCGTGGACGTTTTTGGTCAGCCATTGGCGCAATGGCTCGAAATCGCCCTTTTGGAATTGTGATTCGACGTCGCCTAATTCCTTGCGCGCTTTTTCGAACATTTGGGCTGCGTATAAGTGTCCGAGCGAATAGGACGGGAAATAGCCGATGTTGCCCCAGCTCCAGTGGATGTCCTGCAGGCAGCCGATGGCGTCGTTTGGGACTTTTATGCCGAGATAGTCCTGGTAGCGTTTGTTCCATTCCGCCGGGACGTCTTCGACGAAAATCTCGCCGGTCATCAGGGCGCGCTCGATCTCATAGCGGATGATGATGTGTATATGGTAAGTAACCTCGTCGGCGTCGATGCGGATAAACGATGGTTTGACTTCGTTAACAGAGCGATAGAATTCGTCTAAAGAAACGTCCTTGATTTGGGAAAAATACTTCTGCACGGTCGGATACCAGTATTCCCAAAACGCGTGGTTCCTGCCGACGATGTTTTCCCACAGCAGGCTCTGCGATTCGTGTATGCCGTACGAAGCCGCTTCGCCCATTGGCAGTCCCCAATATTCCTTTGATCGATTCTGGTTGTAAATGCCATGACCGGCTTCATGGATCACGCCGAACAATGCTCCGCCCAGAAAGTCTTCCTCATATTTAGTCGTTATGCGCGTGTCTTCGGGACCTAAGCCGATGCAGAACGGATGAGTAGTCTGATCGAGGCTGCCGCTCTCGTATCGATAGCCTATGCCGGCGGTGATTTCCCTGATCAAATCCCTTTGCAAATGCTTCAGGAATTTGCCTCTCAGGATCGTACCGTCCGGCTGATTGGGCGACTCGGAAATCTTCTGTATCAGCGGAACCAGTGAATTGCCGAGTTCGTGAAGCAAGGTCTCGATGTATTCAGTTTTCATCCCCGGTTCATATTGATCGACCATCGCATCGTAGGGTTCGATTTCCCAGCCGTAGTAATTCGCTTCCTCGCGCTTCATTTCAACGATTTTTTCGAGGAACGGCTTGAAAATCGCATAATCCTGTTTCCGGCGGGCTTCGAGCCAGGCTTGGTTCGCGTTGGTCGTCAATCTGGTCAGCCGCTCGACGAATTCCTTTGGCAGTTTCGCATACAAATCATAATCCCGCCGCCATTCGCGCACGTTAACGTCCTGCGGATTCATCAGATCGCCGCCGTAGCCCTCCTCCTCGAGGGCGGTCAGCAAGTCTCCAATACGCGGATCGGTGCGCTTTTCATGGATCATCGAAGCCAGATAGGACGTCTGATCGCTGCGATGATCGGTGGCGTTTTCGGGCATGTAGGTTCGTTGATCCCATTGCAGGACGGAATCGATGGATCCTAACAGCGAAATTTCCTTATGCAGTTTCAGAAGTTCTTCGTAGTGTCGGTTTATGTCAGGCATTTTTTACTCCGATTTAGTACGATAATTATTTAAGATACATTGTTAAATTGATAATTCAAGGTTTGGACGTCCATTCTTTTTGTTAGTTGACGTCTAATTGCTTCGGTTTCTCGATGTTTCCCAATTTATTTGGTTACAATAATGTTTCATGCAACGCTCAGTTGCAATGATGCATCATTTTTGTTATATTTTTCTACATGAGCGATTCATTTCAAGAAAACAAGTTTTTTAAAGTTATCCTAAGCTCCATCGCCGATGGGGTTTTTACGGTCGATGACGCCCGGCGGATAACTTCGTTCAATCCGGCTGCCGAACGTATAACCGGCACGCCTTCAGCGCGGGCGGTGGGCAAGAAGTGCTATGAAGTGTTCCATAGCGACATCTGCGAAACCGGCTGCCTTTTGGAACGGACGATGCAGACCGGGCAGGAGTCGATCGACGTGCCGGTGCGGATTTTGGATTCGAACGGGAGACGGATTCCGATTTCGATCAGTACGGCGGTGCTGCGCGACGGCGACGGCAAAGTTCTGGGAGCGGTCGAAACTTTTCGCGATTTGTCGGCTATCGAAAACCTGCGGAAAGAACTCGAACGAAGCTATACATTCGAGGATATCGTGACCAAAAGCCCGATTCTGCACAAAATCCTGGCTATCCTGCCCGACGTGGCTGAAAGCGAAAGCACGGTTTTGATTCAGGGAGCTTCCGGTTCCGGCAAAGAATTATTTGCGCGGGCGGTTCACAACCTGTCTCCCCGGAAAAACAAACCATATCTGGTAATAAATTGCGGGACGCTGCCGCCCCAGCTTTTCGAGTCCGAGCTGTTCGGATATGTCAAGGGCGCTTTCACCGACGCAAAACGGGATAAAATCGGCAAGATAGCCGCTGCGGACGGCGGGACGGTTTTCTTAGACGAAGTCGGCGACCTGCCGCCCCAGGTTCAGGTTAAGCTGCTGAGGTTGCTGCAGGAGCGGGAGTATGAACCGGTAGGGGGAATCGAAACCCGCAGAGCCGACATACGCGTCGTAGCCGCAACCAACAAGGACCTGCGCCAGCTTGTATCCCAGGGCAGATTCCGCGACGATCTCTATTTTCGGT
Organism: uncultured bacterium; assembly: GCA_964635255.1. GTDB lineage: Bacteria > Electryoneota > AABM5-125-24 > Hatepunaeales > Hatepunaeaceae > CAZWOY01. Next base: position 8,410 of record CAZWOY010000095.1, on the reverse strand, counting down.
TAGCCGTTATCAAATTCGACCTGCCGCCGTTAAGAGAGCGCCGGATGGACATTCCCTATCTGGTCGATCATTTCATCCGGCTGTTCAACGCCCGCAAAGGCAAAAACCTGTTCGGAGTCAGCCCCGGCGTGATGGAAGTCCTAATGCGTCATGATTTTCCCGGCAACGTGAGGGAATTGGAGAACATAATTGAATACGGCTATGCAATCTGCCGGGGGCGAACGCTGGATATTGAACACCTGCCAAGCGAATTGCAGGTATTAGTTCCCGGCGTCAGGAAGCCGGAGGATAGCTTTTCCGGACTGCCGCTGCAGCGAGGAATCTCAGAAGAGATCCTCCTCCGGCAGACTTTGGAGCGATGCGATTACAAGAAAAGCGAAGCGGCAAAGGAGTTGGGAATCAATCGCACGACGCTGTGGCGGAAAATGAAGCGGTATAGAATCGAAACGTAGTTAAAGACGCCTATCCAGTATTGTAAATTGCGCAAGCTATGCCTGCGCTGCTACGGCGGTTATGCCGCCGCAGCAGCGCACACGGTTGAAGCGTCTTGTTTAAAGCAGCCACCCCATATAATTCCTGAAGAAGAATAAAGGACCTGCTACGATAGGCCATTGACTTACGGTATTCCACAATCCCGGGATCAGCAGCAGAATCCAGAATCCCACAATAGCAATAAACAGAGCGCCGATGACAAATGTACAGGTTTTGCGCAGCGTTTTCAGGCTTGTAATGCCCAGCCGGTCCATAAAGGCTCTGAATCTGACGTCTTCCGCCATCCGTATATCGAGGAAAAGACCGGCAATCGACCAGGCTAAAGCGAGAAACACGCTTATCACTATCAGGTAGGACGGGAAGTAGGTCAGGAACATTCGGGGACCGAGCCAGAATAGGCAGATCAGCAAACCCACTATAGCTGCTATGTGTGTGCCTTTGCGAATGTGTCGAATCACGAGCCGCTCTTTTATCATAAAACCGCTCCCGCCGATGAGCCGAAGCGGCAGGACGATATTCATATAGTTTTCTATCAGCATGCCGGCAAAGACCATCATCAGTATCGCGAACAATACATTGCCGGTTATATAGTTCAAGAGAAAAGAATTGCCCAAAACGGCTTCTATTATTCCCAGAACCAGCAGGAAGAATCCGAATATTACCGTCCAAAAAATGAAAGTCCGGTCGAGCAGATAATCGCCCAAACCTTCAAAGAATCTATGCCAGAAACCGGGAGTCGGAAGATCCTCGCCGCATTGAGGACATTTCCAGTTCACCGGTATTTTTACGACGTTTGTGTTACAATGCGGGCATTTCATAAGAGCGCCTGTGTTTTTGACGACGAAACAAACGTATGCAGAATGAATTTATAATTGGAAAGGCTGTGATGCAAGCGAGAGGAATCAATTCGATTGAAATCTAAAATATAAATGGCGCGCCCGCTTGAAATGAAAAGGTAGAGAGCGCCATAGCGAAGAATCGAGGAATGCGGTCGCTTCCTGCTGCGCCGCTGCCATTGATAAATTTTGACAATGTGCGAACATGAGTTCTTTATTTATTACAATGTGCAATAAATAGTGTACAAATTACCGACTCGTTCCCATGCTCCAGCGTGGGAACGCATACTTAACTACATAAGGTCGATATGCATTCCCACGCTGGGGCATGGGAACGAGATAAAGAAGCGAAAACAACCGCGATTATAAATAGATATTTGTGAGGCTGCATTTTGTACTCCGGTGGAAATGTTGCTTTTTCGGAAATATATATAGAAAATGACAGTCGGGCAAGTGTAATTTGAAGTATCAGTGAATTAGAGTTTTAGCTTCGAAATGCGATGCGAGATTTTCCAGATACGATTGCATTCCGTGATTAGCCGCTTTATCCCTTATTTCATTTTACCGAATCAGATTAACCTTCCGAACGTCTTCGCAATCTTTCCCTTTCAATCGCACAAAATAAACCCCCGAACTCAACCCATCCGCCCGCCAATTAAATCGATATTGCCCTCCGCTTCGACTGCCCCGGTCGAGGACGGAAACCTTTCTGCCGGTCATGTCCCAGACGGACAGCTCGACGTCCATGGGGCGGGGGAGGGTAGGTAATTTTCAGACTTGGGCGATTGAAGACCACCCAAGTCTGAAAGTAAATTGTCCATTATCGAATAAGTGTCGCTTTTGTGGTCCATGAATTAGAAGGAGTTTCGAGTAGAATGAGATAATGACCTGAAGCTATGTCTTTAGCGTCCCAGAGAATATCATAGGCGCCGGCCGCTTTCAAGCCCTGATCAAGAATCACTATCTTCCTTCCATTCATATCGAATACCGAAAGTTCGACCTTCACAGCCTCAGGCAGCTTGTACGACAAGAGCGTGCTTGAGTTGAACGGATTCGGATGCGCGGAAACAAGATTAAACTCGTCCGGCAATGAAAGAATATGCCTGCGGTTGAAATTATCCTCTTCGACAGCGTCGAACTGCAATTGCTTCTCAAGAAGAGCCGCTTCGACGTCCGCTTCCGAATCTAAATTCCCGTTGTCATTATACGCGATTTCCAGTTCAAGTGCGCTGATCTCGGCATAGAGAGCCAAATAGTCGTCGTTATTCCTCTTTGCCTCGTCCTGAATCGCTTCCCAAGCGGCGATCGCTTCCTGATAGCGATCCTGTTTGACAAGACAACGAATGGCGAACCGGTCGAAGATATAGGCGTTATCCATGCCGTCGAACAAGTCTCTGGCGTCTAAAAGCGCTTCGCGCATATCGGCGAATTCCGCATTACTGCGAGAGCCAGCAGGCAGTAGATAATTTGCCGCGAATATGAGGTCTTTTTCCTCCGAGTTTTCGTCCACCATGAGATTCAGGCATCTTTCGTAAACAGCCTGGTATTCTCCCCTGTCCCACTCTGCTAACAGGAGCTCATGTTCTGGAATATCATCTATCTCGTCGCCTAACCAATTCGCCCAATCGATATCTCCGGGATCTTCAGAGAAATACCCAGCATTTGGCGGATCATTCCCCCACCAGTTACCCTGCGCAGTGCAGGCAACCTGCGCTTTATTCACAATCATGAAACCGTCAGGATTGCCGCCGTCCATGTGGAAGATATTATTCCCGCTTATGATTGGTACACTACCTGACCAAAGCATTATTTCGTCGTCATCGTTTTCGAAAATATCATTCCAAGTACCGGCAGGAGAACTTAAATCAGGAAGCGAGTTGCTGTGCATATCGATACCGTAGTCGCCGTTTCCCCATATTTCGCAACTGATGATTTCTGGATCGGAACCGGTCAAATAGAGACCAGTATTGTCGTTTTCATGAATATTAACGTCGTCCATCGACATATCTCCGGTACTCACGGTAGAGACGAAAACGCTGTATGTACCGCAAGTAGTAACGTCAACATCGTCCATATCGACAATGGAATCATAGATGTAAATCCCTCGAGTGGCGCAGTCTGAAATATTGACATTAGAAACTGTTAAGTCTCCTCCTGTGCCGCATTTATAAATACGCAAACCCGTATCCGCGCCGTCAATATCGACATATTTCACCTCCGATGGATCGTCCGCTTTGTAGAAATACAGCCTATCCCAGTCATTAGCGCCAAGAGCGGTTAACGTTATCGGATCTTGAGCCGTTCCGTTGAAGGAGGCCGATCCATTGATGCGGATCTCGACGTCTGTATCGAGACTTATTGTCGTTCCCTTCTGAACTGTTAAATCATCATCGTCATCGACCGTAAAATCGCCGGTTTGATGATAAGTGTCCCGTAGAATCATCGCATCGACATTTACTTGCTGGGCGGTTATCAGGCAATAATCCGCCAGATCGGAATCGGTGAAATCATCCGCGCGCGGTCCGCCGAAAGCGCCGATGTCGTTGCCGGAATCATCCGGATCAAGAAACTCATCTAACGCGCCATCGAATCCTGTATTTATCGCCGGCGATTCCCACAAAAGATGATAATCGCCGTTGGCGTCATCGACGAATTCGGGGTCAGCCTCAATTATGTCCTCATCAGCATCCAGACAGCCCTGCAATAGTGGATCGCAGTTGGAGATAAGCTGGAAATCTACTTCTGGATTGCCTGCTTGATCATAAGCAATTCCGACCGTGCAATTGACGATAATGTTGTTGTAAATTTGATTCGACCAAACAAGGGATACGTTGAGGCCGGTTACATCCTCGTCTTCGCCGTCTAAAACGTTGTTATGTATGAGAGGATTGTCAGCAGCGTTCCAAAGTTCAATTTGGCTTGCATCGTTTCCATAAACAATGTTGTTCTTTACGCCGATTCCTTCGTCCGAATTATGCAGCTGAATACCGTGACCGGTGTTGTCGTAAATAATGTTATTTACGACTGCTAATTCAGCATTGTCGCCGTCAAAATCGTCGTCGATCTGAATTCCAGTCCAACCATTGTCATGGATTTCATTGTTATGGATCGAATAATCGCTGCCGCCTGCGCCGCTAAAGACTTGAATTCCGTTGTCGCCGTTGTTGTGAATTTCTGAATTTCGGACTATACATTGACCATCGACGCCATTGCCAACATCAGATCCGATTTGTACTGCAATACCATCGCAGTTCGAAATATCGCAGTATTCGATCAGGTTGCCGCCTTGAGGATCGGTCAGGATTATGACGCCGCCCCAGTCCGCTTCGCCTGCGGCTTCTTCTAACGTTACCATGTTTCCCGCCGCGCCCGTTGCTTGAATGCGACCGATAGCGCCGTCATCTTCAAGAATTGTCAGCGATCCAGCAAATGTTACATCGATTCCCTGTGGAAAAAGTAATGTGTAAGTTCCCGCATCTAGATCGTCTTCCCCAAGTGCATCAGCATCTGGTGGGAAAACTGCGTTTTCCGGAAACCAATCACCATCCTCCACTGTGTAAGTGTTATTTCCATCGATGCCAAAGTAGAGTTCCTCAGCATCCAATTCATCTGCATTAACACTTATTGTTATAGTCATCACAAGCATAATGACAAAACAAAGTGTTGCGAGTGTTGTGTTGTTTCGTACCATTTGGTACTCCTTTCAGTTTGTTTTTATGAACGGCTTGGTCATTTAACCAAGACCAGTTTGCGATTTATCTGCTTGCCTCCGAATTCAACAGTCAGAACGTAGAATCCTGAACGAAGTTCGATTACATTCTTATTTAAGAATTCTGATAAACCTCGTTGATGTGAACCAGCCCTTAATTGAAGGTTGTTATGAACCACACACCTCCCTTGAACATCAAAGAGATTGAGTTTTATTTTCCCATCAAAAGGTATCTCAATGTAAATATTCGACGTAGCATTGAAAGGATTAGGAAAGACATTCTTTACCCGGAATTCATTTGGCTCAACCTCAAAGGAAATCGTTTCATTAGGTTCGAGGTATTCGTATTCTATACCAAAATGTCCCCCTAACGGCCCAATGTCGTTTATTGTACTGTCAACATCATTGAAATCTTCATCCGGAATACCAGCGTCGATCAGAGGTGAGTCCGCGTAAAGTCTGAAATCCAGAGAATCGGGATCAGCGAGCTTTGGATCAAAATAGATGTTGAAGTAAGCGTCACAAGAGTCTCCGTTGGCATTAGTTTCAATTAAACGAGCATCAAAAGTAGTGTCATTTGTAATGAATTCAACGTCGAATATCGAGTTAAACCTGACGCCGGTAGCCGCCCCATAGCGTACGTAAAGCAACGTATCTATCGAGTAAAATATATTGTTATATATTTGAAAATTGTCTTGATTTTCATCTGGTTGGTTTTGTTCTATTCCCAATCCTACATTATAAATCGCATTATTTAAAATCATTGTTCGAAATCCACCTTCATTGACTTTTATGCCAACATCACCGTTTTTGATTGTGTTGTTTGTGAACTCTATATTCACTTCATCGGCTGAGAATGCTTGTTCGCTTTCCTCGCCATTAAATATATTATGGCGAACTGTGGCATAAGGTTCAGTTTCTCTGCTGAATTTATTTACTCTCAGGGCAGTTAATGAGTTTTGCCTGATTCTGGCGATATTTCCAGCATAAACGCTCAGCGACATGCGATCATTTTCATAAACGTCAATACTGTCTTCAGACCATGCTGCCATGCTTCTTACCGAATTATGATGGATAAATCCGTTGCCAACAATTTCAAAACGAACATCGCCGTGGTTTTCAAAAAAATCCAAATTACCGGCGCTTGTCGAAGCTACAAATTCATTATTAAATCCTTCGTATGATAGAGTGTGCGAAAAGGAATAATTAGCGTTGAGCAACCGGTTTCGGTAACGGATCCCCTTGAACGCGCAATATCGGAATTCACTATGACCATCGGGATAATCTTCGAACTTGAAACCAAAATTATCTGTTTCCTGATCATAAGCGCAAAAGTATATTGAATCTTCTTCCGTTCCCACAGCCTTAATATTTCCTTCGACAATTAATTTAGAGTTAGTCCTTTCAGCTAAACTATCATTTCTATTATCAAAATACAATTCCGTCCCCGGCGGCAGCACCAAACTGTCCCCAGCCGGAATCCAAGCCGTATCCGCAATTATAAACGGCGACTGCTCTATATCTAGTTCCCCGCGCACAATCCCGGTCAACACCCGGTACGGATAGACCATCACCCGCACCGAAAGCGTGTCCTCGCGATCCGAATCATCCGTCACCCGCACATGAAAGACAAAATCTTCGGTATCTTCAGGCACTTCGCCCGAAACGAACACCGAATCCCGCACAAAGTCGCGCCTTATCTCGTTTTCTTCGACTTCCAGCCATTCAGGCAGCCCGTCGAATTCGATCTGCAGTTCCTCGCCTTCATCGACCGCCCGGGCGCCGTAGCGGAAGGTCTCGCCCCAGCCGATGTAATAGTCCCAGCGGCGGTCGAGAGCGGGCGGTTCGCCATTCTCCTGGTCGAAATAATAGCAGCCGATATCGGCGCGCGTTCCATCCGGATCTTCATCCGATTCCGGATCGCCGGCGTCGATGCAGGGCGAGTCGGCGCGCAGACGGTAGTCATACGGAATACCGCCGCGCATCAGCGGATTCTGAACAAGGTCGCCTTCCAACAGGTCTCTATCCTCGCCGTAAGGTTGTTCCGCTCCGCAAAAACAGTTGTATCCGCCGGAAACCTCGCCTATTTCAGGCAATACGAGGTACTCGCGTTCGTCGAAATATTGGAAAATGTTGTTAATCAACGTTATGCTGCTGCTTTCGGAATATCGGGGTCTAAGGTATTCCATCACCCGCCCGTTTATCGTATTATTGCGCATAAATACGTCGCTACGCCTTTCGATCCTGATTCCATACAGGATGTTTCTCTCCAGGATGACTTCGTTGTTCGCTCCATTGGATACTATACATAGAGAAGAATGAAAATTGTTGGCTATCCCAAAGATATTATCGTAATATTCAACCCGTGCATTGACAACGCCACATTCACGCATAAACCTGTTACTTCTGATCACAACTCCCCAATCTGCTTGGTCGTTAACAGTAATTCTTGTCGCGTCATTGTTCTCGAATATTGCGCCCTGCAAACGGCGCCTTCCGTTGGTTATTCGCATGGGAAACCATCCGGTGTTGTCGCTGCAAACCACGTCTCTACTATCAATGAATACCAGATCTGTAAGACGACCTACGGGAGTGGGAACGTTAGTGTTACCGGTAAATTCAGCGTTATCGACGTTAATTTGTATCGCTCCCCGGCTTGTAACGATATTATCGCGCAAAATATAAGTTCCAGCCTCATTATTTATTCCGCCGAATTCAAAAGAACCTCTGCCTCTGCCCTCGTCGGCACCAGTGAAGTGGTTGTTTAACACGTGAGCTTCACGGCAGATAATATCCAAATGATTGTAGTTATCCACAAATAAACAATTTTCCACGCTGAGTTCTCGATTATCCGACCATATGGCGTCTTCGAGCGAGTCAAACCGGCAGTATTGGAAGCGAATAGCGTCATCCATGCTGTTTATGCGCAGTCTGCCCGTAAGCATGCCTTCCGGTGCGTAGAAGCGAATAGTGTCTTCTTCGGAACCGATGGCGGTCAGGAGTCCGTTGCAGGTTAGCTCCATATCCTCGCCGATAATCACTTCGACGCCGGGCAGAATGCGCAGGCTTTCATCCTGCGGGATTGTCGCATTTCCGGTTTGAATATAGGGATTGCCTTCCGGATCCCACTCGCCGGATACGTCGCCCTCGAATTCGGTTTGGGCGGCTGTGAAGGGCGCTAAATAGAAAAAAGCTATGAGCAGCGCCGTGAATGTTAAATAAGATTTTTTCAAAACTTGCCTCATTAGAATATAACAGCCTGAGTTTTTCCGAGATAATTATATTTGCCCGTCCCGTGTTCGGAAAATACGGACTGCTATTTAAATCAGTTCTAAAAACCGAGAAACGCCGCACTCATCCTCTCAGCTTCGAG
>CAZWOY010000094.1:0-11161 GCA_964635255.1 uncultured bacterium | reverse complement strand
ATAGGACTCATTATCCCAATAGGATTTAATACAAGTTGGAGAGGTGAACATGATTTGGAACGGCATAAGAGTAGTGATTGTTATGTTGCTCGTTTTTGCTGTTGTTTCGGTCAAGGCGGATGTGATTGTTGTTCCCGAAGATTACGAGACGATTCAGGAAGCGATCGATGCAAGCCAGAACGGCGATACCGTTTTTGTCGCCGGCGGCGAATACCGCGAAAGGATCGATTTCGGGGGGCGTGAAATAATGATGGTCGGCAATCCGGATAATCCTGAAGAGGTCGTTATCGACGGCGGAGGCAACGGTTCGACGGCGGCGTTTGTCGAGGGCGGCGATATACAGCCGTTTTTGTTAGGATTTACCATAACCAATGGAAACTCCATTCGCGGCGGCGGCGTTATTATCGAAAACTGCTCGCCGGTAATCGCTTATTGCAGAATAGTCGAAAATCGCTCGCGCTTAGGCGGCGGCATTTACTGCGGCGAGAACTCTGCAGCCCAGATTATTTATTCCACGATCAGCGACAATCTCGCTCAAGCCGGTCACGGCGGCGGCATTCGCGTCAGCGAGGGAGCAAGAACTTCCGTCGCCGAATGTGAAATTGCAAATAATAGTTCTGCATCCGGAGCAGGCATAAGTATTGCGTCAAACAATACAAACATATCCAATTGTATTATTCGGGACAATGAAGCCGTAGAGTTTGGCGGCGGGATTGGATTCCGCGAGGATATTAACGACATTAACGTGTCTTACTGCATTATACACGACAACTCAGCCGCAATCGGAGGAGCGATAGACTGCGAAGAACGAGCCGTCGTTTCGATTGACCACTGCACTATCGCGCAAAATCGATCTCCCGCCCAGCGCGATCAGATTGGCGGCGTCAATGTCGATGGTTCGATGCGGATTAATAACACGATTATCTGGGACAACCTTGGTTTTGAAGTAAGGAGAGGGCGAGACGCGTTTTTATTTTTAGCTTATTCGGATATAGATGTGAACGGCGGTATTGGGGGAGGGGTCAATGAATGGATCGAAGTTATGAGAGTCGATCCCGGATTTGAAGATCCCGGCAACGACGTTTACCAGTTAATCGAGAATTCCCCCTGCATCGATACCGGCGATCCCAATTCGCCGCTTGATCCCGACAGAACCCGCACTGATATGGGAGCCTTATATTTCAATCAACTGCCGGAACAACCGGTTTTGTTTTACGAGCCTGAAGAAATCGATTTCGGCGAATCGCCAATAAGATATGTATCGACGAAAACTCTCTTTATACAGAACCGAGGACGGGAGGATCTCGAAATAATTGAAATCGAGGCGTTAGACAGATTTTTTAGCGTTGATTTCGATGAAGCGCTTGTATTAGCGTCATTCGACAGCGTCAGGATTGAAATTGATTTCCAGCCTGAAGACGAAGTGGCTTACGATGATAGACTAATCGTAAGTTCCAATGATCCCGACAATGAAGAAGCGGTTGTGATGCTGAACGGAGTGGGCGGCGTACCGCCGGTAATAAGCGTCGATCCCGAAGAAATCGAAGACGAGCTGTACACCGGCGCGCGTTCCCAGCATCAGATAAATATCGCCAACTCGGGCGGATCGAACCTCGATTGGGAAGCGCGGATAGAAGTAGTCGAAAATGAAGACCGACTGCGTCATTCCCGAACGGTCAGGCGTTCCGGCCATGAACGAGGAGCGGCAATCCCAAGGCGCGACGATCCCGGCGATATCCTAAGGCGGCTGGAAGCTCCTTATCCTGTTACAACCGGCATGGCTTGGGACGGCGAACTGATGTGGGCGGTTTCGATGAGCAATAACCATCTTTACGCCGTCGATCCCGAATCGGAAGAAGTCGCGTTCGATCAGGAAATCCATCGTGCGCCCTATTGCCTTGCCTTCGATGGACGGAATCTTTGGACGACGTCGGACCAAAGACGGGATCAGATCTGGATTTATGACCGGGAAGGCAATGTTGTGAATGAATTTCAGATCCCATTTGAATGTGTTGGAATTACATCCGATGATGAAGGCGGAATGCTTCTGCTGACTTTGCAGGACAACGGTCTGCCGGTCGTAAATATCTTTGAGAATGACGAATTTGTAGAAGTTCCGCTGTTTGGCGAGCAAAACGTCCCTGGTTTAGCTCTATGGCTCGATTGGGTTCCCGCGCATCACAATGGAAAATTATGGACCTTAGTGATTCAGGGTATCGGTGAAAACCAATGGCAAGCGAACGCCTATCAATTTGAACTGAATGAAAACAACGAAATCGCAGTTGCAAATATTGTCGATATAGAACCCATAAACATCGGCGCTCTAAGCCATGATGGAACCGATCTGTGGGTTGGAGGCAGCATTTTTCAACGGGAATGGTTAGCGCTTGAAGACGGCGTCTGGGAGGTCGATTGGATAAGGATCGATCCCGGCGGAGGCTCGATCGAACCCGATTCGGAATCGGAAGTTACACTCTTTTTGAACGCTGTCGGATTAGACGAAGGCGATATGGAAGCCATTCTCCATATCGATTCCGACGATCCCGAAAATCCGGACGTCCAAATACCGGTAACGATGAGCGTCATAGGCGCTCCGGCGATCGAACTCGAATGGGAAGCCGGCATGGAAGAAAACCTTATCGACTGGAATCGGCATTTCCCGGAATTGTACGTCGATGGCGACTACGGCGTTAATTTGACGGTGCGGAACATCGGCACGGAAGAATTAGTCGTCGAAGAAATAGCGATCGATAATGAAGTTTTCAGCGTCGATCCGGTTGAGTTTTCAATCGATATCGACGAAGAGCGGGAAGTGGCGCTGACTTTTGCGCCGGATCGATCCCAGGAGATTGAAGCCGAATTGAATATCGTCTCCAACGATCCCGACGATGAAGAGATTTCGATCGATATCCACGCCCGGGCTTTCGAACCGCCCGTATTTGTCGTCGAGCCTCTGGAAGTTCAAGTCGAACTGTTTACCGGAGGACGCGCCGAGCGGACGATAATGCTGTTGAACGAGGGCGAAGCCCAGCTCAACTGGAACGCAGATATTGAAATTTTCGCTGAACCGGAAATCGACCGGTTTAGGCGGGAGGTTCGTTCTGCCGGGCGAGTTCGGAGAGGTCCCTTAAGAGACGAGCCGGGAGATGTTATCGATGAAATTGAACTGCCGGTAGAAAGAACTGCCGGCGTGTGTTGGGATGGCAGTTTGGTATGGGGCTTGAATGTATTTGAAAGTTCTCTATTCGCTTTTGATCCTCGAAATGAAGCTATTGTTCAGGAGTTTCGCATGCATCAGGAACCGGCTGCTTTAGCTTATGACGGCGAATTATTCTGGATTTCCGATAATAGGAATGTCAATCGAATTTTGAAATATGACCGCGAAGGCGAATTTCAGCAAATGATCGTCACCGATTATGAAATAATCGGAATGACCTGTGATTCCGACGGTCATATCATCGTGGCTTCATCGCCTCGGAGAGCCATGCTGCAATTATTGGTAATTAATGTCGAAGATGGCGAGGAGATCGCGCGAATAGCAAATATGAGAGATCTCTTAGAAACTCCAATTGTAAGCGGCGTTGAATATGTTCCTGCGCATGAGAGCGGGAATTTATGGATCTCGCATTTTACAGACAACAATGGCGAAAACACAAGAATCTGGCAGATTGCCATCGACGAAAACTGGCAGCCGCAAATAGTGCAGGAAATGGAAGTTCAGGTCAGATCCCGCGGTTTAGCGCACGATGGCGAGAACCTCTGGCTTGGTTCGGAACGGCGCAGCGGGTGGACTATTATCGATGATGGCGTTAACGAACAAGATTGGATCGCAATCGATCCGATTCGAGGCGGTCTTGGACAGGACGAGGACGCCGGCCTCTTCGTTAATTTTGACGCCGAAGGCTTAATCGCCGGCGAATATGAAGCATCCATCCTACTGCATTCGAATGATCCCGAAAACGAGTTGGTTGAAATCGCGGTTCTGATGACCGTCGAAGGAGCGCCCGATATCGCCGTCGAATGGGAGATCGGTATGAATCAAAATCTGATCGACTGGAACGAATATTTCGACGTTGTATATATGAACGGCGAGTACGCCGTGCCGGTCGCAATTCGAAACCTTGGCGCGGAATTGCTTGAGATCGAAGAATTGAGCCTGGATAATGAAGCGTTCTCAGCTCCGGAAGAAGGGTTTGAGCTTGAACCGGAAGAGGAGAATGTCGTTGAAATTCTATTTGCGCCCGATGAGACCGGCGTTTTTGAAGGCGTGTTAACCATTGCCGGCAACGATCCGGACGAACGGGAAATTGAAATCGACCTCCGCGGACAGGCATTCGCCCCGCCGCAAATCGAGCTTGAACCGATGGAAATCGAAACTGATATGCAAGGCGAGGAGGTTGAAGAACATGTAATAAATATTTACAATTCCGGCGAGGCGGACTTAGTCTGGGAGGCTGAAATCGAGATCGTCGAAGCGCCTGAGGCGGACGTTTCAAGGCTGAGAAAGGTCAGACCGGCAAATGCGCGGCAAATTATTCCCAGCCGCGACGATCCCGGTGAAATTTTAGATCAATTTCAGATTCCAATTCTCAACGTTTCGGGAATGGCGTCGGACGGCGAACTCGTTTACGCTGTTTCTTACCAGCAAGACCGATTGATCGCCCTCGATAAAGAAAATGGCGAAATTGTCCTTAATACCGGCATTCATGGGAATCCATTAGCAATGACCTGGGACGGCGGCAATCTGTGGATTGGTCAATGGAATAATTCATTCATCTTTTTATACGATGGAAACGGCGATCTGATCGAACAATTCAACATGCCTTTCGGAAGCATCTGCGGAATGGGTTCGGATAGAGACGAATATATATACATGCTATCGAGAATCGACATGCGCATTCATGTAATAAATATTGAAAACCGGCAAGAAGCCGCCCTGATCGATCCCTTAGCCGGATTTAACAACGAAGGCAATGTCTGGGGCGTCGATTGGGTTCCCGATCATCCGGAGGGTCAATTATGGGGATTGAGGAATGGCAGAATGTTTCAAGTGTTTGTCGATGAGGAATGGAACGCGCAGCCGGTGCAAAATTTCGCCTGCAACGCCGATACTCCTTATCCGGGACCGGTCCATGACGGCGTCGATATCTGGCATGGGATGTGGAACAGTCAAACCGTATTTAAATTAGACGATGGCGTGGAAGAATCCCGCTGGTTGACTCTCGAACCGGACGAAGGATCGCTTGCGCCGGATGAAGACCTGGACTTAATAATTGCCTTAGACGCAACGGGCTTAATCTCGGGCGATTATATTGCAGACCTCCACTTCCTTTCTAACGATCCCGACGAGTCCGACGTCGAAATTCGCGCAACCATGCGCGTTCAGGGCGTTCCAGACGTCGATGCAACCTGGGAAATAGGCATGGAGGACAATCTCATCGATTGGAATCGCTATTATGAAGACGTCTTCGTCGAGGGCAGGTATCCTGTTGCCGTCACTGTAATAAACAACGGCACGGAAATTTTAGCCGTCGATGATATCGTAATCGACAACGAAGCGTTCAGCATTGAAAATCGTCAGTTTGAGGTCGGGATTGAGGAGAGCCGCGAGGTTGAAGTGTTTTTCTTGCCGGAAGAGCCGGCTGAATTTGAAGCTGAATTAATCATTGTAAGCAATGATCCCAATGAAGGCGAACTAAGTATAAATCTGCGCGCTCAAGCCTTTGAACCGCCGTCTATCGTTATCGAACCGATGCAATTGGAAGCGGAACAGTATGTGGATGAGGTTACTGAACAGGCGATCAATATCTTCAACGAAGGCGAAGCCGTTCTGCGATGGCATATCGAATATGTAATCGATGACGGCGAAGCCGTCGATCATGCGAGGCGCAATGTACGCAGGGCTGAAGGCGAAGTCGTCGATCATGCGAGGCGCAATGTACGCAGGGCTGAAAATGAAACGCCCGCAGCAAATTCAACTTGGGAAAAATCGCTGTCCAAGCCTCAGCGAGACGACCGGGGAGATTTGATCGGTCAGGTGGACAATGTTCTGGAGCGAGTAAGCGGCATGGCCAGCGATGGCGAGAGGCTATGGGGATGCAATATGCAGGGCGGAATGGTCTCGATAGCGATCGACGACCATGAAGATATCGAGTATTATGATATTCATGAAGACGCTTTAGCTATGGCTTTCGACGGTGAACGCATCTGGATCGGCGACTGGGGATCGCCTGTTATCAGGCTCTATGACCTGCGCGGCGCTATGGTTGAACAGTTTAATGCACCGTTCGTGGATATCGCCGGTATGACGTCCGACCTGCAGGATTATATGTTTTTATATTCCTTTGAGAACATGCGAATTCACGTTCTGGACGTCGATAGCCGCGAAGAGGCTGCGAGTTTCGATCCTACTCCCGGATTTAATAACAATCGCGGTGTGTGGGGAATACTCTGGGTTAACGAACATGTAAACGGTCAACTCTGGGGACTGGCGGAAAATCGCTTGTATCAAGCCCGCGTCGATGAGGATTGGAATGTGCAGGCAGTTGCGAATTTCGCTTGCCGGGCGGACGCTCCCTACACAGGTCCCGTGCATGACGGCGAGGATATATGGCATGGAATGCGCGATAGCGAGACCTGGTATATATACGACGATGGAGTATTCGAAACTCCGCCCTGGTTCGAAATCGAACCTGACAGAGGGGAACTGGAAGGACAAGCTGACACGGATTTAATTGCGATGTTCGATACTCATGGGATAAGACCGGCTCAGTATGAGACGTATGTTCGTGTGATCTCCAACGATCCCGACGATCCCTTTGTCGAAATTGGAGTTTTTTTAGAAGTATTGGGAGCGCCCTATATTGAAACCGATCCTGTCGCTTATCCATTCGAAAATCCGGATGAAATCCGGTTTCCCGATACGTTTGTAGAAAATGGAAGAAGTGCAATCAGGTTGGTAATTAGCAACGTCGGATCTTCAGTTTTAATAATTGAAGACGTTGAATCGGAAAATAATGATTTCTCTACGGAACTTGAGGTTGGAACGGAAATCGAACCGGGCGAAGAAATGCGAACTAACTTAGTTTTTCATCCCCGGGAATTGGGCGAACGAAATGGAAGCGTCGATATTTACACCAACGCTCGCAATATCGGAGCCGGCGACAATTTAGGCCGCATCTGGTTTGAAATGTCGGGCGAGAGCGTTATTGCTCCGGTCATCGAATCCGATCCGGGCGCGGAGCATATTTATTCGATCTACAATCCGGGCGGCGGGATCGTACAAAGAACGTTGAATATTACCAACAATGGACCCGGGGGCGCGGCGGCGCTAAAATTCTGGATAGGTTCGGAGCTCAATGAGGAAAATGATCAGGTTCATAACACCGGAAAACGGCGGCAATCTGCAGCGTCACCGCCAAGCCGCGATGAAGCGGGAGACATAATCGACGTATTCGAGATTCCTTTCGATTACGTGACCGGTTTAGCTTCGGATGGAGAACTAATTTGGGGCGTAAACAACACGCAGCGGCGGCTGTTCGCTTTGAATTACGAAACAAATGACATCGAATATAATATAGCTCTCGATTTCACGCCTTTAGCGATGGCTTTTGACGGCGAAAAGCTTTGGATCGCGGAATTCAGAACGAACAGAATCCACCGGTACAATCTGGAAGGCGGATTCATCGATCAAGTCGAAATACCTTACAACATGGTTTATGGCTTGGCTTCCGACCGCCAGAGCTATTTATTTGTGAATGCCCGCAACGATTTTCTCGTGCACGTTTTAGACCTGGAAACGGGAGAAGAAATCCGAGCTTTAGACGTCCGCACAGAACTAAACGGAGTGGAGACCGGATCTATAGAATGGGTGAACCGGCATCCGCTGGGGCAGTTATGGTGCCTTGCCGATGAACATGTCTATCAGCTCTATGTCGATGAGAACTGGGAATTATCGCTGGTGCAGGATTTCGACCTTAACGCCCGCTACCGTTTCAACGGCTTGACGCACGACGGCGAGAATTTGTGGAACGGCATGTTCAACGAAAACCTGCTTTACGTCCACGATGACGGCACGCAGGAAATAAACGTATTGCCTTGGATTTCAAGCGATCCGGTCACCGGATTCATCGAACGAGGGGGCAGCCGGGAGGTCGCCGTTATATTCGATCTTAATCAAATCGACTCAAATATTCGATACGACGGCAGCGTTCTAATCGGCAGCAATGATCCGGCAACGCCTGAGATACATATCCCGTTCAGCGTAAATACCGATGAAACGCCGCGCTATTTTAACGATTTCACAGAGACCGGTTTCGACCATACAATCGGCGTCGCGCACTTATCCTTCGATGAAAACGCTGCGCCAACCGGGTGGGAAATCGGCGTATATACCTCCGGCGGCGTACTCGCCGGCGGGATGATTTGGAACGCGGAGTTGGATTATGTTCAGGAATTCCGCGCTTATGGCGACGATCCCGAAACGCAGGAAATCGAGGGATTTGCCGAAGGCGAGGAACTGACGTTCAGAGTCTGGGATAATTATGCGAATGTGGATGACTTCGACGTGCTTTCCGTCGCGCAATCCGGACCTGAAAACTGGATGAATGACAGCGCTTCGACATTTTCTTTGGAAGCATACCCAATGGAAAACTCGGATTCCAATTTATTAACGCCGGGGCACTATTCGATGTCTTCCGCTTATCCCAATCCATTCAACGCTTCGACCAGGATCAATTATAGCGTTCCGATTGCGGGTTATATTTCTATCGCGGTTTACGATCTGCGCGGCAGACTCGCGGTGCGTCTGGTCGATGGCGTTAAATCAGCCGGTGTTCATACGGTAGAATGGCTGCCATCAGATTTCAATTCGGGAATCTATCTGGTTAGAATGGAAGCCGGGAGGTTTGTGGATACGAAAAAGATCACATTAATTAAATAGACTCGAGTTTCGCAGATTGCTGAAAAGAATGCCGCTGCCATTGATAGATGTCTATAATCTGCGACAAATGAGTAATACAGTAACTATTCATGAAGCGAGTTTCACCACGGAACATGAAAATAAACTTCTCTGGTAGGGCAGGCGTCTCTGCCTGCCAATGCGATCCTGCAAGATCGAGAAGGCAGGCAGAGAATGCGATCCAGCAAGATCGAGAAGGCAGGCAGAGACGCCTGCCCTACCGGTGGGATTTTTTATTTTCCCAGTAATAGCAATCTGTCAGGTGGGGACACCTGACAGGCACTCTCTTTGTATTTTCTGATGCATGTTGAGGTTGAATGACTGCGTACGAAACGTTATTTTCCCAGTAATGACAAAGTGAGGACTTTTTACACATTAATAAAACTTCCATTTGGAAAGTTTTTCCGCTCGGCCTGCGGTTTGAATGCCGAAATCGAAAGGCCTGCCGCGCGTATCGATAATCAAGCCTACCACGCCTCCGCGCAGCGTTCGTTCGACCGGTTTGCCCGAACCTTCTCCCATATCGAATCCCTTCGCCGGTTCGATATGCGCGCGCACTGACTCGTCAAGTTCAAATTCCTGACAAATCAATTCACCGAAATTAATCTCGAGGTTCAACTCCCGGCCCGCACTCGATTTGCCGGTGATTTTCAGGGCGGTTTTTCCTTCTTTTCCCTGCCCGACAGGCGCAACGCACGCGCCTAAGTGTATCAGACAATCTTTCTCGAAAACCTCTGTCGCCGCCCGCTCATTGACTGTCGCTAAAACTCCCAGTTGAGGCATCATAAAAATGGAATCGACCGCCAGCCGGGTGACGCCTTCCGGCTGAAATGCGTCGATCATCATGTGCGCAGCCTGAGCTCTAAGCGGAGCGTGCGACAGGGCGCCTCCCGATCCCACCAGCATGTTTAAAGCCATCATATCGACCAGCGTCTCGCCTGAGGATTTTTGCGAAAAAGTATCCGATATCGACCGTTCCTGCTGGACGCCCTTCAGTCCGACGGCAAACGATTTATGCTGAATAAAAGCCAGTCTCAGCGCTTCCCTGGCAATCGCCTGCTCAATCTGCAACTCCTGCAGCGTTTGGGGTATGGTCGTCGGCCGGATCATTTTATTTCCAATACGATCGCGCAGATCTCGTTCGTCTATTTCAAAAGGCGTCCATCTAAGAATATTATCGAATCCGGCTTCCGCTAAAACGTTTGAAACTGAATAGCTCATTCCCAAATTAGCCGACACCGTCCGGTTAAAAACTCCGCCGAAAACACTGAACATGTCGGTTGTTGCGCCTCCAATATCCACGCCGACAAGATCGATGTTGTTTTTCTTTGAAATTGTCTCCATGATAAAACCAACCGCGCCCGGCGTTGGCATGATGGGCGCGTCCGTCCAACTCATCAGTTTCGAATATCCGGGAGCCTGCGCCATAACGTGTTCCATGAATAAATCGTGGATTTTGTCTCGCGCGGGTCCAAGATTTTCTCTTTCTAAAACCGGGCGGATATTCTCAACCGCCTGCAGCGAAACCAGGTCGCCTAACGTCTTGTTTACTTCCTGGACGGCGGCGTTATTGCCCGCGTAAATAACCGGCAGATCATATCCACTGCCCAGTCTCGGGCGAGGGCGCGCCGCCGCAATCAACTCGGCGAGTTCGACGACGTGCTTGGTCGTGCCTCCATCGACGCCGCCCGAAAGAAGGATCATATCCGGGCGCAGCCTCCTGATGCGCTCGATCTTTTCGTGCGCAAGCCGCCCGTCATTGGAAGCCAGCACATCCATTACGATCGATCCGGCGCCAAGCGCAGCGCGCTCGGCGGATTCCGCCGTCATTGATTTTACAACCCCGGAAACCATCATCTGCAGCCCGCCGCCGGCGGATGACGTCGAAATATATATATCCGTGCCAATCTCGCCGTTGTCCGGGCGGACAATCGTCATGTCTTCATCGATAAAAGTCTTGTTCGAAAGCTCTTCCACTTCGCGGACAGCGTTCAGAACGCCTTTGGTTACATCTTCAAACGGCGCTTCTACCGTCGTCGGCGCCTCGCCGCGAACGACCAGCCTGTATTCGCCGGTTTTCTGCCGTTCGATTAAAATCGCTTTTGTGGTCGTCGAGCCGCAATCGGTCGCAAGGATCGTATTTGGTTCTTTATCTGGCATAAAATCAGGTAACTGTCTAAAATTCTTGAAAATGAATTAAAC
>CAZWOY010000093.1:0-11257 GCA_964635255.1 uncultured bacterium | reverse complement strand
GCCCGGTACGCGCTGAAGCGCGCACTCAATAGTAGAAATCTTGAAAACAGATCTTCCATACAAGTTTGCAGCGGTAGAGCTTGCAGACGAATCTTCCATACAAGTTTGCAACGGTAGAGCTTGCAGACGAATCTTCCATCAAGTATGCAGCGGTAGAGCTTGCAGACGAGGGCGTCTGCAAGCTCTCGCAAGCTCTCGCTGAGCATTACTTTAAAACGGCAATCTTCTCTACCGCGCGACGTCCCGAACAGCTCGCTTCAAGCAAATATACGCCAACAGCCAACTCGTTCGCATCCAATGTAATCTGGTTAGCGCCAGCCGCCAGTTCCGTCTTTGCGACTTGCTTTATCAGTCTGCCGTTGACGTCGTAAAGATTTATTTCGACCGTCCCGCGCTCAGGCATGGAAATATGAACCTGAGTCGCTGAATTGAACGGATTGGGATGCACCGAAGCAATTTCGAAATTTTCAGGGATGCTGAGCTTGGACTCAAGCTCAATAATCCATAATCCGTCTGCGTCATATTTACCCTCTCCGGATAAATTCACGCATTCGATCTGCCGGGACCGCTCCCCATCGAACAGTTTTAACGTCAATTCCTGGTTTTCCAATGCGCCGTCGATCGTCTCGGTGGTTGGATCGTCGCCCCAGATTGCCGCGCCGCACATTCCATCATCGAATTTGCCTGATCCGACAAGCAAACCCCCTGCATAGATCCCAATTTCTGCATTATCCATGCTTGATAGATTTTCATCACAAATCGCCAGAAAACTCATGTTCTTATCGGTAGCCGATGGTCCGGGGAGGAATGAGGGTTGATTGTTCCTGCCGTTATTCGATGCTATTTCTTCGCGCATCTGATAAATCAACTCAGCTTCGCCGTCCATCTTTACAAGGTAGCCCTGTCCTTCGCGCAGGTCGCCCATATTGCTGAAATCCCAATCGGGAACATAGAATCGTCCCTGACCGTCTTTAGCTATTATCAGTTGTTCGGCTATGCCGGAAAACGCGGTAATAGCGTTGATCGGGATGCGCGGATAGTAGGCGATCATGTTCCAACCGTCAGCCAGATCGATCGGATCGTCGGGATTTACCGAGACGCCTTCGATGGTTAGTTCGCAGTTCTCGCCAACTTTGATCAAGTAGCCTTCATCCACAAACCAGCCGGGAATGTTGTTGAAATTGAACTCGGGATTGTAGAAATTCCCCATGCCGTTTTTCATCAGATCGAGCAGATCGTTTTCAACCAAGTCCGCCGTTAATACGCGCACGTCGCGCTCATCGGGATCGACGTTCACCGAAACCATGTTCCAGCCGATGTTCAAATTTAACGTTCGATCTGTGTGGACCCCGCCCTCGGTTGCCATGACCGATACGGGAAGAATCGTTTCGCCGCCGCGTCCGTTGTGCGTGAAAACAAATTCGGCTGTGAATTCAAGGTTTAGCGGCAGGCTTTGAGAGTTCAGCGCAACCGTCATGTCGGTTTCTGAATCCACCTCGACCGTTCCTTCAACCGGTTCGATCACCGTCCAGCCGGTCGGAGCAGCGATATGCAGGATTTCAATCGCATCCGATCTGGTGAGACTGATGAAAACCCAACTCCGCGGATCCCAGCGGTTCGTAATCGTCGCCGCTCCGGCTTCCCCTTCGATATCCGGCGTCACCACGAACTCGGTCTCGCCGGATTCGGGATCAAGTTTGTAGATATCGCGATCCTGTTCGCCGTTTCCGCAGAACATATACAGGCTGTAACCGTCCGGATCGTCGGGATAATAAGCCAATCCGTAAATGCGCGGTCCGAAGCCGGGTCTATCGATTTCCCGGATGACCCCGCCTTCCATATCGATAATCATCAGATCGGTCGTTATGTTGCAGATCGCCATATTTTCATTCACCGGATCGTAAGCGATGCACCTCGCGTCCATCGGTGATTCGAACTCTTCGACCAGTTCGCCTTCGGTCGTGAAGCCGTAAATCATGCCTTCGTCCGTTCCCCACAGCAGGCTGCCGTCGAAGGTCAGATCGCGCATGCCGTAATTGGACTCGGAAAATTGCGGGAATTGATCGACCAGCTCGCCTTCCCGGTCAAGGACGTAAATTAAATTGTCCTCGCCGCGCACTCCGCCTGCCACATAGAAATGGTCGTCAACGAATTCGACCCCGCCAAGACGGTTGTTATCGACTATTTCCGCCGCCGGAAAAGAACCGCGGTTAGTCCAGGGTTCGACGTCCATCCCTTCCGGAAAAACGCGCTCTACCTGCCATTCCAGCGTTCCGTTGCCCGGATTGGCTAAAGTGAAATCGACTTCGATCATTTCGTTAGGCGGCAGGTTTTCATGAATGGCGTCGATGGACAATTCGCAGCGGGAATGCAGCATTTCGACGTTCAATTCGGTAATTTCATCGGCGATAATTTCGACTTCTTCGACTTGCATCGGCAGGAAATCATCCGCCGTAAAGAAAACCGTATAAACCCATTCCGGTATTTCTTCGAAGCGATATTCGCCGTCTTCATCGGTTTGAGTTTCCAGATCGAACAGGTTAACGCTGACGTTTGCGCCCACTACCGGATCTCCGGTAGCCGCATCCGTCACCACGCCCTGCAATTCGCCATAATCGGCGATAACCATTAATTCTATCGGTATTTCCGCTTCCCGGAATTCGGGGCTGTTTGTCGTAATCGAGAGCGTGCGCCCGAATTGCCCCGGTTCGAGTTCTTCGGTAGTTATCGTCAATGAGATTTCGATTGCGTCGCCCTCTTCCACCGAGCCATCAACCGGTTCGACAATCAGCCAGTCCGGTTCGCCGCCGATCTCTTCGATAGAGAACGTCAAAACGCTGCCTTCTTCGCCGACGTTGCGGATAACCAGCGTTTCTTCCATCTCCTGTCCAATAGGAACTTGAATCTGGAATTCCTCAGGATCGTATTCCGGTTCGGCGACGGCTCCATAGTTGTCGTTGAATTGTCCTACCCAACCGCCTTGCCCGGTGGCGTAAAGCAGCCGGTTCATCGAATCGTAGCCGATATCCTGACCGTTTCCGTTAATGACGTCATTGGGCATGGGGCGTTCCAACAACTCGCCTTCCACGCTGTATTCGAGCATCGGATCGTTCGTATCCAGCACAAATACGGTGCCGTTGATCGGATAGTAGCAGATTCCCGTTATATTCACGCCGACGTTGAATTGCGAAACCATCTCGTTATCGCGGTTAAAGAAGAGAACGCGGCGGTTCCAGTCGCCTATAATATAAAGTTCTCGGTCTGAATCATAGCTGATTGTGTTTAAATTGGCGTTTGCATCGACTAATTCTAAAACCTCGCCTTCCAGATCCGCGACCGCATAGCGTCCCTGCCCGTAATTAGCCAGCAGCAAACGGTTTGCATCCGAATCGAATCCCAGACCGCGAACCGTGCCGATATTGAAATTTATCACTTCGATATGTTCCATATTCTCATCGAAATGATGAACATTTTGAAAATCCGAGATATAAACGTGACCGTTTGCAGGATCGACCGTAATGCCGTGGATATTGCCCAGATCGTTCGGGCGGTTGAACGCCTGTTCCAGATCGAACTGGGAATATGCAGGCTGTATGGTTAGAATGAGAAGAACGATCAAACCGAAAATAATTCTACGGTTTTCCATTGAAGCCTCCGTTGTGTACGATGATGTTAGAGTGGAAATATAATTTTCTTTAGAGTGAAAGTCAAACTATGGAGAGTCCATAGCGCTGAACGTACATAGGAAAAAAATGACACTGAGTTAAATTGTTAAATTGTTAAATTGTTAAATTGCTAAATTGTTTATTTTTTAATCTGAAGCGTTTTGTATGTGATAAACCGAACCTATGCCTACTTGGATAAAATGATGAAAATTGCTTTGTATTAATAAGCGCATAAAATAGTTTTATCTTTTGGGAGATCAGTTGTTTTGGTAACCTTAGCGCAATACCGGCATTGTCAAGATGTTAGCAGATTGCTTAGTCTGCTAAAAGCAGACTCGCAATGACACTTTTTTCTGCACGTAGTAATAATTCCTTCGCAGGAATGACAAAATCAGGCGTCCAATGATATTACTAATTTACACGAGAGGGTGCTAAGGTTTTCGCAAAATATTACAAACTGAATTGACCACAGAATCGATAAAAGAACTTTTTACATTTCCAACTCGATACAAAATGATTCTTGAATCTGCCGTAAATAAGCGATTCTGACGAATAAAACTATCAACCGGCAATTTTCCATTTTGGAAATCTACAGTCATAAGCGAAAGGGCATGACGATCCTGTTTGTATCTGCTGGTAATTTGACAAACTATAAGGTCATATCCGGAAAGATTCGCTAACACAAGCGCTGGTCGCTTTTTAGCATTTGAAAGATTCGAGAATGGAAAAGGGAGTATAACGACGTCGCCTTTTACAAATCTTTCCATGCCCGATCCTCTTCAGGCGAATCCCAGTCTTCACTTAGAACCTGTTCGGTCATGAGCATAGTTTCAAACGATGCAGACTGATCGCCGCTATCATCCAGCATTTCGATGAACCGATAAGCAATGTTTCGCTTTTCGGATGTGAGTTTTCTTAATAACTCAACTATTTCGTATTCGGATTTGGTTTCCATTTTAAATCCTGTTTAAGCTGCCTCTGGTTTCCATGATATTTTTTTTCTGAAACTGGCGTCTCTATGTCCCGCAGCATTTCAAATTGCCAAAATGTTCGAGAGTTCGGTTTCTGTCATTCCTGCCTTCCATGGTGTTCGATAATAAGCCTTTGGGCTTCAGGCGTCCTGATCCGGGATCGTAAGCGGTGTCTTTACTGTAGCATCCCGTCGGGTGAGGACGCCTGACGGACACTCACTTAATGCTTTCGGACATTCTGTTTCGCAGGAATGATAAAATCAGGCTTACGATAATATAAATAATTTACGCAAGAAGACGCCACAAAGGCGCAAAGAAACAATCCTTCGCGCCTTCGCGTTTTCGCGGTTAAAGCCTTTTCTATTTCATCACCAGAACCTTCGCAGTTTTAACCTCGCCGTTGGAGCTAAGTTCGATCAGGTATAAACCGGATGAAACCAGATCTGTGTTCCAGGTTATTTGATGATAACCCGCATTTTTAACGCCGTTGGTGATAACGCCTGCGATTCTGCCGTGCAGGTCGTAAATTTTTACGGTGACCTTCGCTGCTTCCTCAACGCCGTAAACGATGGTTATCGGACCGTTTGCCGGATTCGGGAATGCGTCCCTGACGCCGAATTCGACCGGCGTCGAGACGTCGATCAACTTGCCGGCGGCGAAGTCGTCCGCTTTCCATCTTAGCTCTCCCTTAACCGGTTCGATAATGGCGTCGAATTCCTTTTCACCGTCCCATATCACCGTTTCAAACGCCTCGCCTTCTGTGATGTTCTCAATCCTGTCCGTCGCGCGATTGTCGCCCCATAATGCGACCCCGCAACTGCCGGAGGCGTCGAAGCAGCCTGCGCCGATTAATACGCCCGGCTGTGAATAGACGCCCGCTTCGTATCCAGCCATGCTTTCCGAACCGAGTAACAGCAGACTCATATTGGAGCCGGTGCTTGCGACCGGTTTGAAATGCTCTGGTTTTCGGGAATTATATACCGTGGAAGCCGCCATTTGATTGAATCGATACACGAGTTCCACATCTTCAGTTACCTTAAACTGATAACCCTGCCCAGGCTCCATATCGCCCATATTGCTGAAATCGAATGCAGGCAGATAGAAATTGCCCCAACCGTCTTTGGCGATCTCAAGCTCATCGACAATTCCAGCTAAGGCAGCGACTGCATTCACAGGATTTAATGGATAATAGGCTTTGAGATTCCATCCCTCTTCCAGCGCGATCGGTTCGTCCGGCGGGATAACTTCACCCGTGACTTCAAATTCAACGTCTTCCGTCACCATCATCTGATAGCCGTCGGAAATTTCCCATTGCGGAATATTGCAGAAACCATGTTCCGGCAGATAAAATCTTCCCCAACCGTCTTTCATAAGCTGCAAATGACCGGATTCGACTATCGGCTGCATCATGTTGACGATATCGAGGTCCTCCGGCGTCACATTCAGTGAAACCATATTCCAGCCTCCGGTCAAGTCAAGAACCCGCGGCTGCGCCGCGCCGAGGACGTCCAAAGTAATAGGAACTTCCGCTCTTTCATCAACTGCATTATGGTAGAATATAAGGTCGCCCTGAAATCTCACTTCAGGCAATCCGGTCGCATCCAAAGTCAGCGTAAATTCCTGCGATTCCCCGGCGTTGGTAACGCCTTCAGTCGGTTCGACGAGCATCCAGTCGCGCCTGGCGTCGATCTGCCAGACGTCGATGCGATCGTCGGAACCTCGATTTGTAACCGCCAGGAAAACATAGCTGTAAACATCGAACTGGTTGGTAATGTAGGCTCCGATTGGCGTACCGCCTCCCGCAGGTTCAAGCGTGGTTACGAGCATCGTGTCGTTGTTTTCGGGATTCATCTTGTGGATGATCTGGTCGGCTATGTCTCTGTCCCTATGAAAGATATAAAGCGGGTAGCCGTCGGGGTCTTCCGCATAATAGGCAAGCCCGTAAATCCGGAAATCCATCCTGTCCAGTTCGGAAATGACGTTCCCTTCACGGTCGATGGAGGAAATGTCGGAAGTGGTGCTGGAAATCCACATAACTTCTCTGTCCGTATCCCACGCCATATTGTTGTTGGGGTTGTATGGACCTTCAAACTGCCGCGCGACTTCGCATTCCGGGGTGAGCGCATAAACTGTATTATCTCCCGACCCCCAAATCCACTCGCCATCCCAGGCGAGGTCGCGGAATCCGTAGCGGTCATCGCCCGGCTGAGCGAATTCCTCGATTAACTCGCCCTCTTCGTCGAAGGTATAAATTGTTGGATTGTGATCATTGGCTCCGGCTACGTAGAATATCCCGTTCACGAAAACAGCCCCTTGAATGCGGCTGTCGTCTGTGGCTTCGCCGATGCTATACTGCCGCCTTATCTCCCACGGATCGGCGTTGGCGTCGCCGCGCAAAGTCCGCTCGACCCGCCATTCAAGCGTTCCATTGCCGGTGTTGGTTAAATCGAAATTCTGCTCGGAAGCCTGGTCTATCCCCAAAGCGTCGGACAATGCATCGACCGATAATTCAAACTCGGGATGGAGAAGCCCAAACTCCAGATTCAATGTGTCGTCTTCAGCCAGTTCCAAGTCCGTGTAAGTGGAATCGTTGTATCCCGGCATAGACGCGGTGATGTTAAACGGCGTCTCGGCTAAAGCGTCGTTTATGGTAAAATTGCCTTCTTCATCGACGATCACCATAAATCCATGTTCAGTAAAGACAACGGACTCTGGTACCGGCTCGCCCGTTTCGGCGTCATAAACTCGGCCCGTGATCGTACCTGAGCGGAAACGCGGCGAAGTCGCATATAACAGCGCTCTTCCATCCTCAAGCGGAGCGGAAGTTACCGGATACTCCCCGTTCCACGTATAGCCAAGCCCGGTAGTGCCGTCAGGGCTTGAAATTCCCACCGAGGCGAACGGAGCGTTGTGCGTCCACGCCTGATCGCCCTGGCGGACGTTCTGCACATTCGCAATATCCCGGTATTGGAATTTGATGTTTTGATCGCCGGTTTCGGTGACCCAGACGTCATGGTCATAGAGGATAATCTGAAAGTTCAGATCGGCGTTTCCCGACGCATGGCGCATCTCGTACCACTCGACAATAAACCTGCCTTCGTCTTCATCGTGGAAAAAATAGACGCCGGAGTTGTTGTTTAGTCTGAGATCGTCCCAGAACGGCGCCGCCATGCCCATGCCGCCGCCGACTCCGTTCTCCATCGGCCAGTTGGAGAAATTTGTAATGCGCGGCTGCGCCCCAAAGCATATAAAGCCGTTGGAGCCGATGGTTATTTGATCGTAAAGTTCACCGTAGAACTGCGTTTCAAATCCGAGATCGACCACTTGCGCCTCGCCGATGTCATATTCAGTCTCGCCGTCGAAATCGCATTCTTCGCCGTCATAATCCCGGTCGCGCTCCCGAGCGCTGATCTCCAGCCATTCATAATCGGGAGCTATATCCCAGTCGTCATCGGTATCGTCGAAGCAGATATATCCGTATTCATCCGGACCCTGAGGCGCATTTCGCCGCGGCTCTCCCACCTGCAGTTCGAAATAAACCGTATCCACAAAATCATCGGCGTTCGTCAGGATCAGCATCATCGGATTTTTGGATCCCGGAATGGCTATCTGGTTGCCGGACACGCCGAAATCATCGCCCTGAATTCGCGCTCTGTCGCCAGCGTCTAATCTCGGATAGTTCGCGTCCCTGCCTATAACGCTGACGCCCATTCCCAAGGTGTTAAGCTGCCCGGAGATCGGCGATGAAGACTGGCTGCCGATGTTCCTGATTTCAATATCAAGATCCT
Source organism: uncultured bacterium (assembly GCA_964635255.1). Classification (GTDB taxonomy): domain Bacteria; phylum Electryoneota; class AABM5-125-24; order Hatepunaeales; family Hatepunaeaceae; genus CAZWOY01. The sequence continues at coordinate 2,833 of CAZWOY010000093.1, read as the reverse complement.
CGCGTCCGACGTCGATTACCTCGTCTCCGATAATCCGGCTGATCACAAAATGCGGCGCGGAAGGATTCAATTCGATAAACGACTCCCATGATTCATCGCCCGCTGTAAACACGACCGACAGCTTAGGACGTGTGATCGGTCTCGATTCGCCGTCCGGGCAGGCGGGGGAAACATGAATCGTCACTTCTTCTTCGCCTTCAGCCGAACCGTTTGCATCGACGTCTCCGAAATTAACTTCGTTCTCTTCCACTTCCACCCACGGAGAAAGACTGCTTACAACCGCTGTGACGCCTTCCACGGCGTCGCCGGCACTCAGGTTCTCAGCCGTCAGCGACAGCGCAATCGTCTCTCCCGGATTAATTTCATCGTTTTCATTGCCTTCGACTTCAGCGAAAGCATACCCTTGCAAATGCACCGCAGCCATATTTGCGTTGATTTCCATCTCGCCGAAAAATGGTTTGATATCCCTGCCGGTAACGGTTACAAACATATCCCCCCTGTCCAGATCGATATCGTCTTCAAACACGAAAATCGCATGACCTTCGCTGTTGGAGCGCATGGTCTTCATTATCATATCGTCATAATCCGCATAATCGTCATCGTCGGCGTCGGGCATATCACCTGGAAAATACAGCGTAACCTGCGCTCCATCGACCGGTGAATCGTTCTCTGTATCGGTGACGAAAACATCGACCGATCGCGAATCCGTCGTGATCTCATCGGGAAATTCAGCTTCGACCACCCTCGGAACGCCCTTCCAATATTGAATTCCGGGATCGCCGTAGCCGTCGGATTCGGTTTTCCAGTTCAAAACGTAGTTGCGGTTGCCGAAGTACGTTTCCGGCTTAGTAATACTGTAAACTCTCGCCCAGCCGAACGTCATGTCCTGCAAAAGATGCGCGTTAACCATATCCACCCATACGGCGTTGTTCGGCATTGTATAAGGCGGATTTCCCCAGCCGTAGGTCATAGCCACCGGACCTTTAAGATCGTTTCCGCTGCCGGTGCGGGTCATGCTTTCGGCGCACCATTCGCCATGCCCGCTGTGACAGAGATTGATCGGAAAAACGACGTTTCTATTAACGCCTTGGAAATTATTGCGCCAGTAGTAGTTTTCCGCTCTGCCAATCATAACGTTCAAACCGTCGTTCAGCCAGTCCCGAATTTCCGGTCCGATAACCTGTCCCATCCGGTCGTACTGATAGCGCTCATAAAAATGGATTTCGTCGAATCCCAGATATTCGAGAACCTCTTCGCCCCATCTGACGTTGGTGTGAATCGTGATATGCCAGGCTCGGAACGCCGCATTGCCCCAGTGCTGCGAATACACGCCGCCCCGCGTCAGCCAGTCGGTGTCCTCCATGTGCGGGTTGGCTTCGTAAGCGAGCGTTTTATTGACTGCCAATTGCATCAGATTGGCGTTCCCGTTGTGCCAGCGCGAATAGCCGACGTCGGGATGATGGTCGTTGTTTCCTTCCAAACAGGCGAACAGATAGTCCGCATGGCTGTCGTTGCCCCAGGTCGGATTTCCGCGGTGAGGCTCTAAAACCCATTGAGCGCCTTGACTGTAGTAATAATGCGCCCGGTCTCCGATTAGCAGCAATTGATCGAATGGATCGACGCCGTCATCCAGATAAGCCTCATAGCGATCTCTTATCTGATTCTGGATCCAGCCGGGATTGCGTCCCTGATTGGAGGGAATGACCAGAATGTCCATTTTATATCCCGATTTCCGCCGCCACTCGATAAACGGAACGGCGTACTGCAGGCAGTTTTCATGTGTCGCGACCAGATAATGCCCGATATATTCCGGCTCCCGGTCCCGATCCGGATCGTCCCGTCCGACAATATCGCCGTTGATAGCCAGCGCGTCGATATATTTCAGAAAATTCCGGCTCCGGTTGCGGCGGATCGGAACGCGCGCCGGATTGACCGGTTCGTCGCCGGTGTAATTAATATGCGTCTGGATATAAGGCCGGTAGGTAATCGTATTATGTTCGGGATCGTACTGCATCGGATAGGTTGTAACCTTGACCAGCCGGACGCCGCGAATAACGATCGGTTCGCTCATTTCGACGGCCATCGGCGGAAACAAGCCCTCTCTGTAGTCTTCGCCGTTATAGAATGTTACGACCGCCCAGTCTTCTTCGCACACGGCGGGTCGATTCTGCAGTTCGATTTCATGAACCTCCGGCGCTTCGAATTCCAACTCAAGCCCCCTGTCATGCGGAACGACCACAAACCGCGTTACAGCCGGCAGCGGCGGCATGCCTTCATGATAGAGCAATCCTTCGTCAGCGAAAAGAAACGATTCCGGTTCCTCGCCGTTGTTGGCGATAACCTGAGTTTCAAAATCCGAAGCGTTGAACTTCAGCGAGATAGCGCTCGTCGTCGAAGCTTCGATACTGACGCGTTCGGTTTCGTTTATCAGTTCCGCCGCGCAGAGCGGTGCAGCGACTCCAAGTATTAAAAACAGTGCAGCAAGGAGGCAAAAAATTTTCACGATCAATCTCCGATGTTTCGGTTACCTAAAAAAAACGGCAGAATAATTCTGGCGCAAATCAAGAGGTGTGGCTGCAAAAAATTCTGCCTGGGCTCCAACGCCCCACTATAATTTACGCAAATCAGTGCGTAAGTGTCAATGGATGCGCGGGAATTGCTATTTTTAAGATACGGATGTTGACAAAGGAAAATGTGATGCAGAGCAAAAACCGAACTATCCAGCCTCCCACCGCCGCCTCAAGCTGCGCGGAAATGTTATTCTCAAACAGCGTAGCGCCGGCGCTTCGGTATAAATAGTCACTGGGAAAATAAAAAATACCACCGGTAGGGC
>CAZWOY010000092.1:0-11335 GCA_964635255.1 uncultured bacterium | reverse complement strand
CCATTTCAGAACCGAATACGTACAACTTCCAACCAAAAACAACCTCGCGTTAAAAATACGTCAAGCGAAAATCTATCTTCGAAACCTGAGCTAATATGCAATATATATATCAGCTCTTCTCACATCAAGTTAAGAAACGCTTATGCCGCTCTCGATTAAAACGCAATCTGCAATTAAATCTTGCATAGACCAATATTTTTATTAACTTATTTAAAATGCATGTTTTTTTCGATAAAACCGCAGTTTAGGAGGATTGAAATGCTATTTTCAGACGCCGCTGATCGATTTAAGATTGTTTTTTTTGGTCTATTTTTAGTCTTTGTATCATTTTCTCCGGCGCTTGCTCAGCCGGAAATCGAATGGACAAGAACATTCGGAGGTTGGAGCAACGAACAAGGTTTGGCTCTGCTGCAGATGGAAAACGGCAATATCGCTTTCTGCGGCAATGAAGGTTCGTTCGACGAAGGCGGCACGGACGGCTGGATTATGGTTTTGAACGAAGAAGGCGAGGAAATCTGGTCGCGCAACTATGGCGGCAGAGGCTACGACCGGTTCTGCGACTTCCTGCAGTCTGAAAACGGATGGATTTGCGCCGGCTACAATGGCTCGCAGGGAAACGGCAGGTTCGATTTCTGGCTCTCCGAACTCGACGAGGAAGGCGATATGCTGTGGCAGCGTTTTTATGGCGGAGATAATCACGAGCGCTGCTCCGAAATTATCCCGACTGCGGATGGGGGATATTTGCTATGCGGATCGACCTATTCATTCGGCAACGGCAATGAACCGGACGGCTGGGTGGTAAAAACGGACGCCGAAGGCAATCAGGAATGGGCGGAACCCTACGGCGGGGATGCAGCGGAGGACGTCAACTGCATGATTGAATTGGAAGACGGCTATGTTCTGTTCGGATACACCGCGTCGCAGGGAGCGGGCGGACAGGATATTTGGATTATAAACATCGACGCCGAAGGCGAGGTCGTCGAAGATTTTACTATCGGAGGGGAAGACAACGAACGCGCCTACTATGGAATCCCAAACGAAGCCGGAAATTACATTCTCGCCGGAATTACCAATCGGAACGAGGGCAATGAAAACGATGGATTTATTATGTGCGCCAGTCCCGAAGGCGAAGTTCTTTGGGAAACCGTCTTTGAAATGGAGGGCGACAACCGGCTGTTTAACGTAAGTGAAACGGTCGATGGGGGATATATTCTGACCGGAAACACTTATCCGCATGACGACGCTCGGGCGCAGGGCTTGCTGATAAAAACCGACGGCGGCGGGGAGACGCTGTGGATACAAACTTACGGCGGAAACCAAGCCGATCCGACGCGGGAGGTTATTCAGACCGCCGATTTCGGTTACGCCGTTATCGGTTGGACGAGATCGGAAGGAAATGGCGAGGGCGACGCCATGCTGGTGAAATTCGAGCCGGAATTAACGGGCTATCTGGAGGGATTTGTGAGCGATGAAGAAACCGGCGATGCGCTCGCAGACGCCGTAGTCCAGACTTCTTTCGGTCAATCCGCCCAAACCGGCGAAGAAGGATTCTGGCGGATCGAATACGCCGCAGCCGGCGAGTTCGATATAACGGCTTCGCTGCCGGGATACAATGATTTTACCCACGAAGGCTTGGAACTGGAAGCTAATGACAGCCTTGAGATTGAATTCCATTTGACGCATCCCGAATTCGAGCCCTCCGTCGATGAAATAGACGAAATCCTCAGACCGGATGAACAATTGGCGGTCAATTTTTCAATCGCCAATCCGGGCAACGGACCGCTGGAATGGTCGGTCGGGTCCGGATTGCGCGGCGAAGCGGACGCAGATCCCTGGACGCTGCGGCAGTCGTATAATATCGGGCAAATTACGGAGGATAACTATATTCACGGCGTTCTTTATATCGAAGACCGGCTGTACGTATCGGGCGGCAACGATGGCAATCCGCTCATCTACATCTTCAATCTCGACGGCGAATTGATCGATTCATTCGAACAGCCCGAAGACGACCGGCGCGGATTCCGCGATTTAGCCTTCGACGGCGAGTTAATCTGGGGAGCGATAGACAACATCGTTTATGGGATCACGCTCGACGGCGAAGTCGTTCATCAATTCGAAAGCCAGTATAATCCGACTACAGCCATGACCTGGGATTCGGAGCGGGAATGCCTCTGGCTCAGCAGCACAACCTCAGATCCGCTGGGATACGATGTGGAGGGGAATCATATCGAGGGATTGGAAATCGACCGGATGGATTTAAGGATATACGGCTTGGCTTTCCGGGAAAACGATCCGGACGGCTGTCAAATGTACGTTTTCCATGAAGACCGAGACCTCGATTTGCAAACGGTTCATAAAATCGACCTAGATTCCAATGATACGACCTTCGTCGCCTATCTCGAACCCGAAGCCGGCGGCGGTCCCGCCGGAGCGTTCCTCACCAATCAACTGGACTATCTAACCTGGGTTCTGTTTACGGCGTCCAGCGCTTCGGAGCGGGACGGCGGCGACCGGGTCGATATTTGGCAGATCGAAGCGAACACGAGCTGGCTGTCGGTCGAACCGCATGAAGGTTCGATTGAAGCCGAGGCGGATCAAGAGCTGGAATTGCTTCTCGACGCGACCGATCTGATCCCGATAGAATATCCTGGGGAGCTCCGCTTCACGCACAACGCAGCCGGCGGCGAGGCGAGTATTCCGGTAACGCTGACCGTGACCGAGGGACCGCATCATACCCGCCAGGAGCTTGATCTCGCCTTAGGCTGGAATCTGGCGTCGGTTTATCTGCAGCCGGATGACGAAGATATGAGAGTCGTTATGCAAGACTTGGTCGATCAGGGAGTATTGAGTATGGTGAAAGACGGCTTCGGCAGATTTTACTATGTGGATCTGGATTTCAACAATATTCCGGGCTGGAACATCGCCGAAGGTTACTGGATTAAAACTTTGGCGGCGGCGCAGCTTGCGCTGGAAGGGATGAGCGTCGCTTGGGACGAACCCATCGACCTGCCGGAAGGATGGAGCATCGCCAGCTACTACCCGCATGAACGCATCGACGCCGTAACCGCTTTATCGGGCATAGTCGATAACCTTATCATGGCTAAAGACGAAATGGGGAGGTTTTACATTCCCGAATTCAACTTCAGCAATATGGGCGAAATGCAGCCCGGGAAAGGATATCAGGTAAAAACCACCGATGAAACCGAATTAATTTACCGCCGGGAGATCGAAGAAGGAATTTTAGCGAATTGCGCCGTGAACAGACCGCCGGCGGCGCCCGAACATCTGCCCGTTGTCGAGAATACTGGCGAAAACATGAGCCTGTTAATTGAAACTCCCACAGTATTAGCGGCGGATGTGGGCGTTTATGCCGGAGATATCTTAGCGGGTTCGGGACGACTGATCGATGGATACTGCGGGATTGCGGTCATGGGCGACGATCCATCGACGGAGGAGATCGAAGGCGCAATCGACGGTCAGATTTTGGATCTGCTTTTGGTCGATGAAAGCGGAGTCCAAAGAGCGGATTATAAATCCTCGCGAGGAGAACTTAAGTATCGAACCGATGATTTTAGACGGTTAACAATCCAGGATGAATTAACGCCAAGCGCTTTTGAAATCAGCGGCATATACCCTAATCCATTTAATTTTCAAGTCAACATCCGCTTTTCAACGCCTGAAAATGTGCCGTTGTCGGTGGTGATTTACGACGTCTCGGGAAGAGAAATTTCCAAACTCTATAATGGAGTGGTTCAGGGAAATAGACGGAAACTGGCATGGAATGCGTCCGATAACCCGGCAGGGATATACATAATTGAATTTCAGGCGGGAGATGTTAAGCAGAGGCGGAAAATTGTCTTGATGAAGTGAGTGCGAAAGTATGAAAGTGTGAAAGCGCGAAAGAACGGGAAGGAATAAAGTCCGCGGAAAACCGTTGCATCCGCGGTCATCCGCGTTCTATTCATTTCTAAAAAACAGGAACGGGTCACTTCATAAAATATTCCCGGTTCGTCCACCCGGTTTTGCCTTCGTTCCAGCCTTTGAGGATTTTGACGTAGATCAGCTTTCCATCGTCCTCAAGCACACTCACTGCAGCATCTCTGCGCAGCATGATAATGTCCTCCTGTTCGATCAGGTTGTCGAAGCCGTCGCGGTTTTGCTCGCGGACCATTTTCTCATAGTTGTAGTACGCCTGCTTATCTTTAGCCACCGGCGACATGCTGTTTTCTTCGCGATATAAGATGCCTTTTAATCCAACAAGAAGTTCATCCTTTTTTATCCTGCGGTCTGTGGTTTGCTTCTGTTGCAGGGATTGTTCTTGACTATCGCCTGATTTGCCGGGCTGCGTCTTTTCACTGGTTCGCTTATAAACGGTTTTGGCGGATTTGGGCTTCTTCTGGGAATCGACGCTGACATATACCCGATAAATGGTAACCGCCGTAAACAACGTTCCGAACACAATTATGACAGCTGCGACGAGGACTAAGTTGTCGCGGAAAATGGATATGAATTTGGAATATTTATTCAAGTGGATTTTCCGAAGTATTTTACCTTTTTAAATATTCCTGTTTTTCGAGAAAGTTACAAACCAATTCGATAAATTCACTCAAAACTCTCATCACAGCATCTTGGAATACTGTAAAATCATCGATATCTTTTACGCCTGTAAGCTTTTCGCCATGTGCAACTTTATTTCTAAGACGTACAAGGAAATTTATTTGATACTTACAATTTATTATTTCTTCGCTGGGGATATCTATCTTATCCAACTCTTCTTTTAAAACAGCGGGCCAAAAATTTAAGTTATTATCTAATTCTTTTCTAAATTTTGCTTCAATAGACAGTTCATCTCTAAACTCCGTTCTGCAATAATTATATAATTGATTAGTAGAGTAAGTGTTCTTCGCTTTTTTCAGTTCTTTTTCCATCGATAAAGCAGCTAATTTATCTTTCAATCTAATTCGTCTCAATTTCATTTTTTCGATATGAATCAAATAAAACTGCCATAAATACCTGCAGAACCCTTCATAATGCGCATACAATAGAACAACTAACGATCTTAATACAACTCTATATTCTGTAGTACTCTTATCTATTGGGATTATTCGTTTCAATGCGGAAATTTCTGATATCCGCCAGTCAAGCTCCTTTTCCAATTGTCTATAATAATCGCTCATTTTTGCAACTCCAACAATGTCTCTTTAACAACTTCTATTCTACCATTAAGCTTATTTCGGGTATTAGCGGCTGGACCAACATTTTCTTTAAATCTATCTGATTGGATAGCTTCGATTATTTTACTCTTTACTAAATTTCTTGGAATATTTTCAATATGTTCGAATGAGTGGTAAATACCCATTGTAACAGCTTCATAATAAACCGGAGCTAAACCTCCTATCGGTTTATTATCCCGGAATCTCACAAAAGCGTCCATCCCTAGCGTTTTTGCAATGTAGTTAAAACATATATCGAATTCTTTCTCTTCTTGCTCGTAGTTAAACTTTGCGTCCCCCTTGCAAACGCTTTCCATATAATTATCCAACCAATCTCGAACACTTTGTTTAAATTCATCACGAGCGTTTTTTAAAGCGTAAAACCGTAAAACCAATTCCTCATCACCGCGTTGGTCTTTAAAACTCTGAGATAAAGTTTCAGTGCATTCTTGAAAGCTCTCTTTCAAAGCGCAGTTCCTTAAAAACTCATAAAATCTGACGCCATTTTCGCCTAGTAAACGAGCGTGATAATTTCTTATCTCCTGCGGCACAAAAATCGAACCGCCAGTATTAAACCGTTTGAACATGTCATGCTTGATTCTTGGATTACTTTCACGCTTTAAAATAATCGTTCTAATAAAATATCTCTTAAAGTTTAACTGTAAACTTAACGGCAGATCTCTGAAACTTTTGCCGTTTAATTTCGTTATCAAGTCGCATCCTTCTAAAATCAAAGGTTCATTAATTGGTTTAGGCGCATCCAGTTCCTTGTCTAAATCGTCCAGCATGAAATGAACTAATGAAAAAATCCTTTGAATACCATCTATTACTTCTAATCTTCCTTCGTAGTTTTTAAAGGTTATAATTGGCGGGATCGGAAGTTCGAGCAATAAGGATTCAATAAAACGAGACTGTTGTTCAACTGTCCAGCGAAATGATCTTTGAAACTCAGATTGGATTATTAACGCCTCTTCCTCAATCGAACGTATTATCTCACCACAAGACATGTCAAACGACTGCGTCTTAATCTCGTTCATTACATACTTGATTTCCCTTTCAATATCGAGCATTTGTTACTCCTTTGATTGTGATGGTTATCAATTCTGAAATCCTCTTTAATCCGGCGTTAAGTGAGGCGGAAATGACAAAACAAACCGGTACCACCCATGCACCGGCAAATCCTGCGGCAGGATTTTGTTTTTATTGTGGTTGCTTAACTTAGGAGTGGAATTTGACTTTTCGAACAAATCAAGATTCATAATCCCTAATCCGACTTCAAGATAGCCATAAACGCTTCCTGCGGTATCTCGACATGGCCGACTCGCTTCATCCGTTTTTTGCCCTCGCGCTGCTTTTCGAGGAGTTTGCGTTTTCTGGTGATGTCGCCGCCGTAGCATTTGGCGGTTACGTTTTTACGCAGCGCCCTGACTGTCGCCCTTGCAATAATTCTTGCGCTCACCGCCGCCTGGATCGCCACTTCGAACAACTGGCGGGGGATGACTTCGGCTAATTTATCTACGACTCGCCGCCCCCATTGATAGGCTTTGTCTTCATGAACAATGACCGAAAGGGCATCGACCTGTTCGCCGTTGATCAAAATATCGAGCCGCACCATTCTCGTCGTCTCATAGCCCATGACCTCGTAATCGAAGGACGCATAGCCGCGGGTGATCGACTTGAGTTTGTCGTAGAAATCGTAAATAATCTCGGCTAATGGCAGCCTGTAATGGAGCGCCGCTCGCTGCGGATTCAGATACTCCGTGTTCTGGTATATGCCGCGCCGTTCGGTTGTCAGTTGCATTATAGGACCGACGTAGTCGGGAGGGCTTATGATCTGCGCCTTGACCATCGGTTCTTCGACCTTTTCAATCGCCATCGGCGAAGGCAGGTTTACGGGATTGTCCACCATCTTGACCGTTCCATCCGTCAGCGTGATCCTGAATTCGACGTTCGGCACGGTCGAAACCAGGTTGAGGTTATATTCCCGCTCCAACCGCTCCTGGATTATTTCCATGTGCAGCAGTCCCAGAAAGCCGCAGCGGAAGCCGAATCCCAAAGCTACGGAAGTCTCCGGTTCGTAGAAGAGTGAAGCGTCATTTAGTTTGAGCCTCGCTATTGCGTCCCGCAAGTCTTCATAATCGCCGGCGTCCGCCGGAAACAAGCCTGCGAATACCATCGGACGCGGTTCGCGGTAGCCGGGCAGCGGCTTTGGGAGAGGTCGATCGACGTCGCCGATAGTATCCCCCACCCGCGTCTCGCTGACGTCTTTGCAGCTCGGAATGACGTAGCCGACCTCGCCGGCGGAAAGCTCGTCGGTTTTAATCCTGCCCAGTCTGAGCAAGCCGATCTCATCGACGTCCCACTTTCGTTTTGTCGAATGGAAGAAAATGCGCATCCCCGGCTTAAACACGCCGCCGATCACTCGAACATAAGCGATGGCGCCGCGGTAATTATCGAACAGCGAATCGAAAATCAAAGCCTGCAGCGGCTCTTGACGGGGAGCCTTAGGCGGAGGGACCGCATCTATCAGACTTTCGAGCATCTCCGAAACGCCAGTCCCGAATTTAGCGCTGACGCCGTGAATTTCTTCATATTCGCAGCCGATCAAATCGACGATTTGATTCTTAACCTCGTCCACCTGCGCCGATTCGAGATCGATTTTGTTTATGACCGGAATTAACGCCAGATCATATTCTATGGCTTGATAAACGACGGCTATCGTCTGCGCCTCGACGCCCTGCGAACCGTCCACCAAGAGAATTGCGCCTTCGCAAGCGGCTAAAGCGCGCGAAACTTCATAACTGAAATCGACGTGACCAGGGGTGTCGATCAGATTCAGCCTGTAAATCTCGCCATTATGATGCTTATAATCCATCGAAACGACCTGAGCCTTGATCGTGATCCCTCGTTCCCGTTCAAGTTCCATATCGTCGAGAACCTGCTCGCCGCTGCCAACGGCGACGAGTCCGGTCATTTCGAGCATTCGATCGGCGAGCGTAGATTTCCCGTGATCTATATGGGCGATTATACAGAAGTTCCGTATTTTTTCCGGTGGAAAGCTCTTCAAATTTAACTCTCTCTAATCCACATTTTACCGCGATTAACTATGCCTAATGCCTTACCTTCCAATTCCCACCCATGGAAAGGCGTATTTTTCGCTTTGGAAGCCATTTTGTTCCGGTCAACCGTCCACTGCTCGATCTGATTGAATATAGTTAGATTAGCGGATTGTCCGGTTTCGATTCTTACCGGAGGCAGATTCAGTATTGAACGCGGCTTGGCAGTCATTGCGTCGATCACTCGATTTAGCGAAACGCGACCTGTTTTAACCAGTTTGGTTATTACCACGCCCAAAGCTGTTTCGAGGCCGATCATCCCAAATGGAGCGTAAATAAATTCAACTTCTTTCTCGTCAGGCGCATGGGGTGCATGATCGGTGGCGATAACGTCGATGGTTCCGTCGGCGAGTCCCTCGATAACGGCTTCAACGTCCTCTCGGCTGCGGAGAGGCGGATTTACTTTCAGGTCGCTATTGTAAGTTTCAAGCAGCCGGCTGTCCAGGGTTAAATGATGAGGCGTCGCTTCGGCGGTGATTTTTACTCCCCGCGCTTTTGCGTCGCGAATAAGCCTGACCGCTTCAGCGGTCGATACATGAGCGATATGGACTCTGCCTTTCGTAAATTCGGCAATCCGAAGGCAGCGATAGACGTCGATATCTTCGCCAATCGAAGGCCAGCCAGGGAGTCCGAGCGAGGTTGACATAAATCCCTCGTCGATCATCCCGTCTGCCGTCAAAGTCGGTTCCTCGCAATGTTCGATTATAATTGCATCGAACATTTGCGCGTATTCTATCGCCAATCTTAATAAAACCGCCGTAGAAACCGGGGAGCCGTCATCGCTGAAACCGCGCACGCCCGCTTCGAACAATTCCGCCAGTTCTGAAAGCGTTTCTCCCTGTCTGCCTTTGGTCACGGAGGCAATGGGATGCACCTCCACCGGCAGGTCTTTTGCCTTGCTGCGAACCAGATCGACGACGCCCGGATTATCTATCACCGGTTCTGTGTTCGGCATGGCGGTTATTCCGGTAAATCCGCCTGCTGCAGCCGCTCTGCAACCTGATTGAACTGTTTCCTTATGTTCAAAACCCGGTTCGCGCAGGTGAGTGTGCATATCGAACAAACCAGGGCAAACAATCAGGCCCTCGATATCTATCACTTCGCCATCGAAATTTTCTCCGGCAGCGTCAAGTGATTGTATTATTCCATCTTTAATTAACAGATCTCCGGTACGATCCAGATCTACAGCCGGATCGATCAACCTTGCCCGTTTAATTAACAGGTTGTCAGTTTTAATCTCCCTCCAACCGTCAGGTATATTTTTAAGATCAGATAACATTTTCGCTTGACCTCTCCTTACCGCTTATTATAAATAACACTGCCATCCTGACGGCAACGCCATGCGTTACCTGCTGGAGAATAACCGACTCTTTATCGTCGGCGACGTCGGAATCTATTTCCACTCCTCGATTCATAGGACCCGGATGGAGAACGATAATTTTTCTTCCCGTTCTTTTCAACCGGTCAGTCGATAATCCGAAGGTTCGCTGATATTCTCGCAAGCTTGGGATATAGCCCTGGTTTTGGCGTTCAAGCTGCAATCTCAGGACGTTGACCACGTCGCACCAATCCAGCGCTTCATCAAGATTATAGGAAACCTTGACGCCCAACTGGTCGATGTCGAACGGCGTCAAAGTTCTTGGACCGCACACCATGACCTCCGCCCCCATGGTTTTTAATCCATAGATATTTGACCTTGCCACGCGGCTATGACCAATATCGCCGAGAATGACGACTTTCAGCCCGTCTATGCCGCCCGTCTTGCTCCTGATCGTCATCATGTCCAGAAGCGCTTGGGTCGGATGTTCATGCTGGCCGTCCCCGGCGTTTACAACTGCGGATTTAATCCGGTCTTTCAGAAAATGAGGCGCGCCCTGTGCGGAATGCCTAATTACGACAACATTGATTTTCATTGCTTCAATGTTGCGCACAGTGTCTAAAAGAGTCTCGCCCTTTGAAACGCTCGAACCGCTTTTTGAGAAATTGACGGTATCCGCCGACAGCCTTTTTTCAGCAAGTTCAAACGAAATCCGCGTCCGCGTCGAAGATTCGAAGAAAACATTGGCGATGGTAACGCCCTTCAAGGATGGAACTTTGGGAATTGGTCGCTCTAAAACTTTTAAGAATTCTTCAGAGGCGTCCAAAATAGTTGTTATCGTCTCTCGATCAATCCCGGATAAGCCTAATAAGTGGCGTAATGGCTTGGGATTCATGCATTTTCCTTCGGTTTTGAGTTTTCTTTTTCAACTAAAATAACCTCATCGACCCCATCGATCTCTTTGAGATGAACGAGAACCTCTTCACCGGGAACCGTTACCACGGTTTTACCCACAAAATCACCATGGATAGGCATTTCCCGATGTCCTCGGTCAATTAAAACCGCTAATTGAATCGATGCGGGCCTGCCGTAATCGAGGATTGCATCGATGCCTGAACGTACTGTACGCCCTGTGTAGAGTACATCGTCAACAAGCACTACGTTGCATTCGTGGATGTCGAAGTCAATTTCGGTAGCGCGCACTTCCGGCGTTTTTTTTGCAATCAGGAAATCATCCCGGTAGAACGTGATATCCAACGCTCCCACTGGGATTTCCTTGCAATGCTCCTGCTGGGAAATTATCTTCGCCAATCTTTCCGCAAGCGGAGCTCCTCGCGTTCTGATGCCGACTATCACCAGCTTTTCGATTCCTCTGTTCCATTCGAGGATTTCCATCGCCAGCCGGTTTAGAGTCCTTTCCAAGCTGTCGGCGTCAATAATTTTCTGTTTTACTTTTTCTGCCAATTTTAAATCCATATTAGAATTTATGGTGCTACTGGGAAAATAAAAAATTCCACCGGTAGGGCAGGCGTCTCCGCCTGCCAATACTCTGGTAGGGCAGGCGTCCCCACCTGCCAATACTCTGGTAGGGCAGGCGTCCCCGCCTGCCAATGCGATCTTACAGGATTGAGAAGGCAGGCAGGGACGCCTGCCCTACCAGAGAAGTTTATTTTCATGTTCCGTGGCGA
>CAZWOY010000091.1:0-11422 GCA_964635255.1 uncultured bacterium | reverse complement strand
CGAACAACTGCCTTTGGGCAAGATGTCGAACAAAAGTGTTCGACCTACTGTTTTCATGTTCCGTGGCGAAGCCCGCTTCATGAATAATTACTGAGTAAGTCCTAATCTCCGCGTTATATCATTTGCATACCATTTTGTTATCTTCTCGTTGGTCAAAGCCATATCAAGCTGTTTGGTGCGCATTGTCATTCGTCCGATTATGTACAGCTTTTTTAAGATATTCTCATTGGATTGGTAATTCAATGAGGCGTCTAAAAAATCGGCTTTTTTACTGAATTCGAAACCTAATTTGGATAGAATCGAAGCAATAAGATTGATTCGGTTAATTCTTCTTTCCAAGCTGGCGCCGCCGCCTTTATGTTGAAATCGAATATAATTCTTGTTTAACTCCTGTGTGCAAATCGTTTCGATAGTTGTAAAATGATAACCGAGATATAAACAGAACATCATATATTCCTTCGCTAAAATAACATAGCTCGTTTCTCGAAAACCTTGAGAACCGGAATTCGATTGTTTAGATATCTCAACCGCTTTGACGCTCCTCTCAAATGATGGCTGCATTTGAGAGGGCCAACCTTCATAACGCACTCCATCCCAAAAATACTTCAATGGTTCGAACGGGATATTATTTTCAGAAATACCTTTTTTAGATTTTGGTTTTTCATACGTTGAATCAAGAAACAAAATGTTGACTTTTAAAGGGATTTTCGTTTGTAACCCAATTGGTCTATATTCATCTATTTCAATATTGGCGATGCTGTCAAATACTTCCTGCATTGCTTTTTGGTGTGTAAATCGAGTAATATCATGGATTGTCCTGCAATTTTCCGCTCTAAATTCATCTGCGGATGGATCAATCAGATTTAAAGGTGAGATCATTGTAAAAATATATTCATACAGCTCCTTTCCCGGAAGATTTTGCAATATTTCCTTTTTCCTTTGATCGGCTTGGATTATATCTGAAGCAACGCCTTCGTAAACACATTTATGATTAGCGTCAACCGTTACTTCCTGCCCGACCTTCAATTCCGAGAAGAACGGTAAATTAGAAATTGTCGGGAGATTATATTCGCGCGCGATAGTAGCGGTGTGACTCGCTACGCCGCCAACTTCCACAAGTAAAGCGCTGACTTTTTCCATCGCCGTTATCAATCCCGGAAAAGAGTGTTCCGTCACTAATACCGAATCCTGAGGCACTTTATCCAAGTCTTCCGGCGAACTCAACTTAAAAATTCTGCCATATCCAATGCCGGGGCAGACGATATCTCCGCCTTTTAATAGCGATTTGTTCTTGGATACAGTCTGAATGTCTTTTAGTTCAAGATCAGTTATAATTTTCAATGGACGGGATTGTAGAATGTATATTTCGTTATTTTTATCGATCGCCCATTCGATATCCTGTGGGGCTTGATAATGTTGTTCTATCATTAACGCATATTCCGTCAAAAAAGCTATCTGCTTTTCCGTTAATGATAATTTATCGGCTAACTCTTCCGGTACGGCTTTTTTAATTGATCCGTTATCTGGATCGGCTGTTAATTGAATCGGTTTATGCGAAACCTGAACGTTCAGGATTTGCCCGTCTTTTCTTGACACTTTAATTTCATCGGGCGTAATTACGCCATCTACAAGCAATCTTCCCAACCCAAAGATAGAGCTTATCACAACACAGTTCTCCGACAAATCTACCGGATTCTGAGTGTAAATGACGCCGCTTATTTTCGAGTTAATCATGGAAATACAACTGACCGCCATCGCCAGTTCCGATTCTTTAAGGGAGTGGCTTAGCAGGTAATATATTGCTTTCGGAGTAAATTTACCCGCTATTACCTGTCGATACGCGTCCACCAATTTTTCGCGTTTGACATTCAGATATGAAGCATATTGACCGGCGAAGCTGAACTGAGTGTCTTCTCCGATAGCGCTTGAGCGCATCGAGAAAAGTTCCGCTCCCTTGCATTCCTGCAGATCAAGGCTGCTGTCTCTTATAGATTCAGCCAATTCATCCGGGATTGGACTGTTCAGAATCAAGTTCTGGATTGAGTCACTCGCTCTTAAGAGATCCTCATACTTGTGTAAATCAATTTCTGATATTTCATCAGTAATCTTCTTTTGCAGATTATTCGAATCGAGAAATAATTTATACGCCCAGGCGGTTATCGCAAATCCACCGGGCACAGGCAAGTTCAAACGCATTTTCAACTCGCCCAGATTTGCATTTTTGCTTCCGACGCTCCAGGCTCGGTTTGCACTGAGTCCGCGCAGGGGAATAGTGAGTTCGTCCGGAAGTATCTTTTTATCACCGGGGAGCTGCTGTTTAATCTGATTAAATATTTCATTAGCTTTTTCCTGAAGAATAGCGTATTTCTTATCACTGATAAGGAGCAATCGATCGATCATCTCATTAACGTTTTTCTTCAGAGATGAAAGGTGTGAGTTTAAAACGCTGAGATCAGAGCAGGAATCATCCCGTTTTTTCTCTTCTAAATCACTGATTAGCTTAAGAATCTGGTTATTAAACTCAAGCAGTTCTTTGAAATGTTCAAATTTATTTCGAACTATCTTCAGAGATGCGCTGCTTTCAGCGGAAACTGTAAATTTCTTGCGTCTAAAAAGGCTCAATATACATGCGCAATTGATTGGCAGGTTTTACAAACCAGTATTGGAAGCGAGCTTCATCACAGAACATGAAAATGACTGGTTTTGTCACGTTGAGTGCGCGCTTCAGCGCGCATCCAGCGTCCAGTGCGCGCTGAAGCGCGCACTCAATGCGAATGATCCAAGACTCTATTCTTCCGGTAATGGATGTTTTCCCAGATTGTCTTAAAACCATATTATTATGTTATTAAGCAAATTGCGAACTCAAAATAGCAAAAATGAATTCAAATTGACGATTAATTACTCTAAACAACTCTGCCAACCGCATAATATTTAAATCCAAGATCTCGCATCATCATTGGATCGTATAGATTTCTTCCATCGAAAATGACCGGTTGTTTCAAAATGTTCTTCACTCTTTCATAGTCAGGCCGCCGGTATTCATTCCATTCTGTGGCAATGATAAGCGCATCGGAATTTTCCAGCGCATCATAATTATTATCTTCAAATTTGATTTTCTTACCGTAGTATTTTCGGGTATTTGGCATTGCTTCTGGATCGTGTCCGGTGACGCTCGCTCCGTGCTTTAGCAGAAAATCGATGACAGTCAACGCCGGCGATTCGCGAATATCATCCGTGTTCGCTTTGAAAGCCAAACCCCAGATAGTAAAATGCAAACCGGATAGATCGCTTCCGAATTGACTAAGAATTTTATTGGGTATTACCTGTTTCTGAATATCGTTAGCAATTAGAGTCGCTTTGACGACATTTAAATCTATGCCGGCTGAAGAAGCAGTATAGTCCAAGGCTCTTAAATCCTTTGGAAAACATGATCCACCGAAACCCATGCCCGGGAAAAGAAACGTATTGCCAATGCGTTTATCTGATCCAACGCCCATTCGAACTTCCGTTACGTCCGCTCCCACGGCGTCGCATAATCTCGCGATTTCATTAATAAAAGAGACTTTGGTTGCAAGAAAGGCATTTGCGGCGTATTTAGTCAATTCTGCAGATTCTATGCGCATCGCAACCACTCGATAGCCTGTTCTTTGAAAGGCGGCGTACAATTCTTTTACCATTTTTTCCGCTCTTTCGCTGTCGCTGCCGATAACAATTCTATCCGGTTTCATAAAATCGCTAACTGCCGCGCCTTCTTTCAAAAATTCCGGATTTGAAACAACATCGAACGGTTGGTTGGTGTTTTCGGAAATGACCTTTTTTACTAACTTTGCCGTTCCGACGGGTACGGTCGATTTGTCGATAATGACTTTATATCCGTTTATACCGGCGGCTACCTCTTTTGCCGCATTCAGTACATGCTGCAGATCGGCGGAACCGTCCTCGTCCATAGGCGTCGGCACAGCCAGAAAGATAATCTCACTGCGTTCCACAGCGTCTTTAGTATCGGTTGTGAAATGGAGACGTTTGGCTTTGGTATTATGCAGAACTAATCGTTCCAGACCTGGTTCAAATATCGGAATGACGCCTTTCTTCAACTGTTTTATCCGTTCTCGGTCGATATCGACGCATATTACATCATTGCCTGTTTCCGCAAGTCCTGCGCCCACGACTAACCCAACATAGCCTGTACCGATTACCGCTACTTTCATGACAACCTTTTAAATGAAACAAAATTTTTGAACTGAACTTGTAAATATACGAATAAAAATCTGGTTTAGCCAATATATTTATAATTTCGTTAAATGGTTAGTTCCTATTTTGTCTTCAGATTTACGTTTTTCATTTTCAGCAATAGTCTCTACAAGTCCGTCGAGTGTCATATCTTGTGACTCTGATCCTGCTGTTGAATGTTTGGATGACAGCCACTTTTTCAGCCAATCCCAGCTTTTTCCATCCGGCCAAGTCCATTCTGTCATAATATCACCGGATAAAACTTTATTTATGTCATAAATGCGAATATAATTGGGATCGCGATTCAGAAGTATTTTAACGCCGCTTTTCTCGCCATTTTGGACTTTTACAAGAAGCCCGCCTTTTTCAAGCCGGTCGGTTACATCCCGCACGACTTTCGGAGGGATGCTATTTTGATTACTCCATTTCTCTATTTCTAACGGCTTCAATTTCCCTCGAAAAGCTAAAGTTGCTTGAATCAAAATTTGAAAAGCTATGGCGTCTTTCTGGGCTCTTGAAAATTGAATGTGTTTCCTCTTAATAAGCAGTACATTATAGTGTTGATATACAAAGCTGATTTCCACGCCGATCAATACGACAAGCCAGGATAGATTAATCCATATCATTAACAGCGGGATGATCGCCAACGAGCCGTAAAATGCGTCATACTGCACAAGCCTGCCTGTGTAAAATATAAAAATCGATTTTACAATTTCATACAGCAATCCAGCGGTAACGGCGCCTGTCAAAGCTGCTCTGAATCTTACTTTAGTTCCCGGTAAAAATTTATATAGCAGGAAGAAACCAAACATGACTATTATAATCGGTATCGAACTGCTGATTAAAGTCTGAATAAAACTGACGCTTTCGACCGCTCTGTTTACCAGGGGCAAAGCCTGGATATAAGTTGTTATCGCAAGCGAAATAACGACCGTAATTGGGATAATCGTCAACAATCCCCAATAGGTGGGCAACCGTTGAATGGCACCGGCTTTTGAGTTCGGAACGCCCCATATCAGATTAAACGTCGATTCAATTGTGCTGAAGATGCTATGGACGACGAAGAGAAAAAAAGCCAAGCCGATTCCACCGACAGTTGTGCCGATATTCTTGAATAAGACCCGCTCCACTTTGCCAACGATAGCCTCGCCGCTGCCCGGCGCGAGGTTTTCCATAAGAACCGGACGCACAACATCGGAAAACCATTCTGCGCCGTCAAACAGCTTGAACAGGCTAAACAGCAGCGCGCTTAGCGGCACAAGCGAGAGCATTGTAGCGTAAGTAAGCGCCATCGCGCGCAGCAAAAGACGGTCGTCCTTAAATTCGCGCAGAGTTATTTTCAGGAATCGATACAATCTGAAAAGCAGCCAACCGAGCTTTGAATACCACTTTTGAGGATTTCGATTGATGAATCTTTCTTCTAAAAATGCGAATTGTTTTTTTAAGTTGAATTTCAACTATTTTTCCCTCGATTTATCATGGAATTATTCGAGAAGCCGCTGCCTTAATTGAAATTACGATAATCGTTTTCCTTTGTGTGCAAAAGATTCGGTTTTTTATTAATGTTTCAAATTACGCACCGCTTGAATGCGCTGCAAGACCGGCGGATGACCGTATTCTAAGAAAACTTTCAACTTGTGAGGCGTCAGATTGGAAAGATTATGGACGCTCAATTTTTTAAGAGCTTCTATATAACTTTCTGCATCATTTGTGGTTTTTACGGCAAAGGCGTCCGCCTGATACTCATATTTCCTCGAAAGCGCCGCCGCGGCAATTCCAATAAGCATAGAAATTGGAGCGTAAAGAAATGAGAAGAAAACAAGACCGGCATAAACTGAAACATGTTCCATGCCAAATGCGTCGAAAAGTCCGCGATTGCCGATAAATATATTGAGTATAAAAAGCATAATGCCGGTTGAAAGAATTGAAATAAGCAGGTTTTTGGGCACATGTCCCAATTTGTAGTGTCCCGTTTCATGCGCCAATATTGCCACTAATTCAGGTATAGCATGCTTTTCGATCAGCGTATCGTATAATGCTATGCGTTTTGATTTGCCAAATCCCGTAAAATAGGCGTTCGATTTCGTTGAACGTTTGGACCCGTCGATTTTATAAACGCCTTTAAGTTTAAAATTTTGTTTGCCGGCGTAGTCTTCGATTTCTTCGCGCAACTCGCCCTCATCCAATGGCGTAAATTTATTGAACATCGGAAAAATAACCACGGGAGCAATATACATCATGATTATCTGAATGACAGTAATTGCCGCCCAGACGTACAGCCACGCCAAATCTCCCGTTTCCATAAAAAACCAGTAAATTAAAGCTAAAATCGGCGCTCCGATTAATAAAGTTAAGAGAATACTCTTTAAAATATCCATAACAAACGTCTTGGGCGACGTTTTGTTGAATCCGAATTTTTCTTCAATAACATAGGTTGAATAGATTGAAAACGGCAGATTTATTATAAATGATCCGAACCATAATAGTCCCGCGAAAATCAAGCCGGTTATAATTGGACCATGTCCGAACTCGCGTACTATATTATCCATCCAATTAAAACCTCCAATTATAATAAAAACAACAATTACAAAAACATCCACCGTTCCTTTGAATAGTCCGAATTTCGTCCTTTCCCGGGTGTAATTCTGCGATTTTGCGTATTTTTCGGTATCGTAATAATCTGTAAATTCTTCAGGCAGCTTTGGCGATAATTTTCTGAGATTCAGAATCTCGACGATCAAATCGAGAAAGTAGCTCCCGACTAATACAAGTAAAATAAAAATTAAATAAGCGTTAAAATCAGCCACGAATGTAAATTCCTGTTTTTTGACGTATCAAGAGAAATATAAGATATAAAAGGAAAATATAAAAAGCGTTCTACAGATTTATCCTTTGTTTTGAATTAAATTGCTCCCGTCAACCTATATCAAGACGAGACAGCTTCTACGCTTCAAGGAGGATGTACGCTATTTAATGCGCATAGTAGTATTTCATTAGTAGAAAAGTCAATACTTATTTTGGTAAGGAAATGTTAAAGCAATTTGGTTTAAAGAACTTCAAGAGTTGGGAATCGCTTGACAATTTACAATTAGCCCCGGTAACTGGAATATTTGGCGCTAATAGCTCTGGTAAAAGTAGCATACTTCAAGCGCTTCTTCTACTTAAGCAAACTCTTGAATCGCCGGATCGCACTTTGCCTCTCAATTTAGGAGGAGAACGAGACTATGTGGAATTAGGCATGTTCAGAGAAGTAGTCTGGAGCCACAAATTGGAAAACACTATAGAGTTCTCTATTGCTTTTGATTTGAACGATACATTAAAGATAAAAAATCCATTTAATCCGAATGAAATACTTTTCGAAGGAGAGGAACTGTCTTTTATATCACAAATAGACTCAGCGGATGGTGAGAAAATGAGGATTAAGAAATTATGCTATGGATTTTCAGATAATGCCTTTTGTCTTACTCGCAAAGAAAAAGGCAATAAATATCAATTAACTCCAACCAAACAAAATAGCGATTTTCGCTTTCTTCGAACGCAAGGGCGATCCTGGGATTTGCCGCAACCTGTTAAATTTCACGGATTTCCCGATCAAACCTTAACATATTACCAAAATACAGGATTTCTTCTTGATCTGCAACGCGAATTTGAAGATGTCTTTTCGAAAATATTCTATTTGGGACCATTGCGTGATTTTCCAAAAAGAAGATATACCTGGTCCGGAAGCGAACCGGAAGACGTCGGTCGAAGAGGCGAGCGAGCTGTCGATGCAATATTAGCCGCGCGAGATCGGGGGAGTTATATCTCGCGCGGGTACCGGCGAAGACGATGGTCGCTTGATCGTATGCTGGCTTTTAGACTAAAGGAAATGGGTTTAATTAATAGTTTTTCCGTTCGACGGATTGCTGAGGGAAGCAATTTATACCAAGTGTTCGTAAAAAAAGATCCAACCTCTGCTGAGGTTATGGTAACTGATGTGGGATTTGGGGTTTCGCAGGTTCTGCCTGTGATTGTTTTATGTTATTATGTTCCTGAAGGCTCGACGATCATTTTTGAACTACCTGAAATACATTTACATCCATCTGTACAAAGCAACTTAGCTGACGTTTTTCTTGATGTAGCGAAAAATCGCAAGGTACAGATAATTGTTGAAAGTCACAGTGAAAATCTTTTACTAAGATTGCAGCGCCGTATAGCCGAATCTAAAGCGTCAAATGACGATGTTGCGCTTTATTTTTGCGAAACTCGAACAAATACCGGCAAGTTAGAGAGATTGAATACAGATACTTTTGGAAATATTCAAAATTGGCCTAAAGACTTTTTCGGAGATAGATTTGGAGAGACTATAGCGAAGCAGGAAGCGGCATTGAATCGACAAATAGTAAATGAGGAGCAGGATATTTGACAAGTAGTTTTGTTATAGACGTCAATGTTGGTATAGCTGCCAATGGCAAATCGCCTCAGGCGGATAAGAAATGTCAACTAAAATGTGTAAAAAGCTTGAGCGATTCACGGAATGGGATTATTTGCATAGATAATTCTGATTATATTTTAAGCGAATACCGGAGACATCTATCTTTGAGTGGTCAACCAGGCGTAGGCGATGAGTTTATGTATTGGATCCATGAAAATCAAGATAACACTTTTGTGTGTGAGCGAGTGCGCATCACAAAAAATCAAAAACATAATCGAACCTTTGATGAATTCCCAGAAGATGATAAACTACACGGATTCGATATTTCTGATCGGAAGTATGTAGCGGTTGCGCTGAAAAGCGACCATGATCCGGAAATTTTAAATGCGGTTGATTCTGATTGGAAAATTTTTCAAAATGAACTTCTTAAATGGGGTGTGAAAATTTTACAGTTATGTCCAAATTGTTTAAAAGAAATCTAAAATAAATAGTAATAATACTTTACAGACTTTAGTAAATTATTTTGATGCGTTTACATCGAAGGCGTATTATCGCTGTTTTCTTGAATGTGCATTCATTCCCAAGCTATGACATAGTAAAAACCTGAATAATTATTGGGATCTGACTCGTTCACGATCTTACCGACTCTCTAAAAACACATAGCGAGAGCTTGCAGACGCCCTCGTCTGCAAGCTCTCACAAATTGTTTTTGGATGGTCCGTTGCACGGAAATCCATATCCAAATCCTAAAATCACATCTCCCATTCAATTCCTCCCATAAACCACCTCCCCGGCATTTCTACCGATCCGACGTCGTAATAATCCCTATCCAGTACATTTGTGATATCGACGAAAAAACCAAAATGCCCGATTTCTTTAGAGAAACGGGTATCGATTAATAAGAAGCCTTCCTGATCGATGCGCTCTTTATATTGAGCGCGCCAATTGTTGGTAACGCCGAGCGGGAGCTTTAGATTAGCGTGAAAATTCGCATGATGTCGCAGATGCGATAAGGCGTATTTCGATTCTAAGCGGTCGGTTTGCTTATCGGAATTGTAAAAGCCATATTCTATCCGAATCGTTGTAACGGGAAAATATTGAAAATACCACTGCGGATTGAACTCGCAGGATGACTCGAAGCCATAAGTGTTTATTTCTGCGATGTTTCTCACTATCCACGGCTCCTCGGCGCCTGAGCGAACCCAATCGATCATGTCGCGCCCTTCGCGCCTGAAGAGATTGAGATTTAACTTGAATGCCTTGAGCGTTAGTTTTGAACCCGTCTCGTAAGTTAACGCTCGTTCAGGCTTAAGGTTTTCGTTGCCTTTATTGGCGGGGCTGTCGTAATACAAATCGGTAAACGTGGGAACCCTGAATGAGCCGCCGATTGTGCCGAAGACTTTCAGATTCGGATTGATCCGGAAACCGATATCCGCTCCCGGATATATTTTCCATCCCCATCCTGAATAGCCATAAGCAAACGCGCCGGTCGCGACTTCGAACCTGCGCCATTTATCGAGGAAGTGTTCGATAAAAACGCCGCCTCGAGTGCGGTCGTGGTCGCCGAGATTTGAGCTCGCAATCGATTCCCCGGCTAATTCGCCTCCAATGGATGTGATCCCCCAGCCGCTTGAATAGCTCGCCTGAAGGTCGATTCCATAGACGTTGGCGATATGCTCGTTACGATACCATTCAGGGCGGCTGCGGTCAAGGATGAAATCATCCTCGTGCCGTCGCCAATGAATCTGCGGCGTAACCAACAGCCGTTTGTTACGCCATCTATCGCTGATATTTGCATAATAGGCGGTTGTGTGTTCCCATTCTTCGGGGAATTGATCGGAGTAAAAGTTGCTTGCGCCGAATTCCTTGTCATTATAACCGAATTTCAAACCCAGCTTGTGGGCGGCAAGATCGATTTCTGCATTATACGAAACGTTTGAAATATCGAATTCAGAACTTTTCTTAAATCCATCGGAGCGTTTTTTCGATAGCGTCAATCGATGAGTAGATTTTTCAATTGGATATACTGCCGAAACGGAGCTCTCGAAAAATTTAAAGTCTCCGCCCACCGCCTTTATAACGAACGATCTATCGATTTCCGAGCGAGTGATAATATTTATGACTCCGCCGAAAGCGTTTGGTCCATAAATCCGCGAGCCGTGACCTTTTAATATTTCAATCCGCTCGACGTCTTCGATCGCAACCGGCAGATTCATCAAGTGATGCCCGGTTTGAGGGTCGCTCATTTTCACGCCGTCGATCAGAACCAGCGTCTGCTCGAAACTGCCGCCGCGAATGCTGACGTCCGACTGTACGCCGCCCGCGCCGCGCGTCTGAACGTCCACGCCGAGAGCGTACTTGAGCAGATCCGGAACGTTGTTCGCCGGCAGGTTTTCAATGTCAGTACTGTCGAGAACCAGCACGCTGCGATTCGTATTCGCCAGCGTCAGCGGCGTCCGGCTCGCGGTTACAACGACTTCTTCGAGGCGGATGGTTAAAGGTTCTTGGGCGATGGATTCGCCTGCAAGTGAACTCATTAGAGCGAATAGAACGAAATATATGAATGCTTTTGTGTGTAAATTTGACATGTAGCTTCTGTTTTTAGGATTTTATCTTACTATCGGCGGATTTTTTACATTTGAGCGAGCGAACGGGAAATACATAATTCTGACTATCCGAAAATATGGATTTTGGGCGTTAGGCGTCCTTACCTGACAGTCACTCAATCTGTCAGGCGAGGACGACTGACAGTCACTCGCAATCTGTCAGGCGAGGACG
>CAZWOY010000090.1:0-11441 GCA_964635255.1 uncultured bacterium | reverse complement strand
GAAATGTCGAACAAGAGTGTTCGACCTACTATCCTCGTGGCGTCGAACAAGAGTGTTCGACCTGCTTGGCCCCATTTTCATGGAGCATAGCATTAGGGTTTAGCCACAAATACATCCTTCTCATCCATTAAATAACCTCAAGATAAATTATAAAAGAATATACTCAAGTCAATCCTTAAATGCATTTTAGCTGTTTTTGCTTGACAACACTGAAAAGAATATATACTTTAAGCGATTATTCAACCGTTAACCTTAAACAGAGTGTAAACCACATGCGTAAGAATAGTCCTATCGGATTCATTCTACTGGGAATTGTGGCGATTTTGCTCGTCTTGCCTGCCTGCTCGCTTGCACAGGATGCTAAACTTGAATTGTTCGAGGGCGGTAAGATCGATGGAACATTCAGGATTCGATCCTTTTTGTTCTCAGGCGCCGGAGTGCATGGCGCTCTTTCCGGTTTAACCGCGCCCGTTTACCCGCAGCCTTTTAATGTGTTCGGCAATCCCGCTTCTTTAACCAGAATTGAAGGAAATAAGGTTGGTTTGGGTTTTACTCCCAAAATCGACTTTAACATTCCAGGATTATACGATCCATCCGACACTATCAATGAAGAAGTCGATGGAGTGCTGGATACCTTTAAAAAGAGCGGTCCAATCGAGTATCCAGAGGTTACAGGCCGAATCGGCAGAGGCGGTTCGTCAATTTATGGACTTGCCGCAACTTTTTCGTTTGACGAAAAACAGGAAAAATGGTTCGGAACCGTCCCCAGATTACTCGATAGAATTGCTATCGGCTATTATCAACCTCTCTATGTCCAATTCGAAACGGTGTATTCCGGTTTAAGAATGCGGATTCGCACTATCGACGAGGATAATCCTGAAGGCGCATTGTTGTTTTATTCCTCAATCAAACTATCCATAGACGCGGAGTTGACTGCAGATAACTGGGCGATATCCGGCGCCAGACAATTCGACAAGGTTTCGGCTGGTTTTGGCGTCACTCGAACTGAGATTGGGATCGATCTCAGCGCGCGGCACTTAGCCGATGGAATTCTTTCCATGGCTGAAAACGAACGAGCGTTCGGCGACCCAAATGATCCCTGGTCTGAGGATAAGGGCAATGAATATTCGAGCGATGCAAACGGTCGCTTGAGCGGGACAAGCTGGGGAGTCCGTTTAGGCGGTAATTATCAGCCATGGAAATGGCTGCTGTTAGGCGCTGATTTAAAATTGCAGAATAAAGCGATCTTAGATGGTCCGTTGGATATGGAACTGCACAGATTCATGGCGCTGAATATCAATGCCGCGCCCGGAGAAGACAAATTCAACGCCAATCTTGTCGATCCTCAGGAATTAACGAGGACTTTTGCAAAATATTTCGAAACAACCTCCGATATCACGGTAGAAATCCCGAGCGCTATATCGGTTGGAGCTTCGATTGTCGGTAAAGTTAGACCTGGTATAACCTTTACAAAATATTTCGGGGAATTGTCCTATTCGATGGATTTAGTTGAGATAACCGAAACGTCCCCTGAAGAATACGACTCCACGATGATTTCGTATAAACGCGGTTTTAAGCCTGACTGGAACTTGCTTTTTTCGTTAGACCTCGCCGGGTTTAAACTCGCTGCCGGAGCCGCCCAGCTTGCCGATGTCGTCGAAGGCTATAAAGACGGCAACGGAGCGCCGATAAAACCGATGGAATCGACAATCGTACCCAGATTTTCCATCGGATGGGATATGCGCATCAATGATTACATGACCTTAAATACGCTTCTGGTTGGTTTGCCTGAAGATATGGTCAGATTCGGAATTCGCTTCGATCTGTAGTTTAAAAAAAGATTTAAAGGAAAAATCGTTATGACTTCCCGATATTTACTCCTGGTTGCAGGTTTACTTTTGCTGGTTTCCGCCACAGTTAACGGCGATATACTAAATCGAGGCTTTCTAATCAGTCAGGTAAATCAGGATGCCGACCTTACTATGGAGGAAGTTCCTCGAAACATTACAAATCCATCCGATGAAGTGACATTGCGTTGGGAACCGGACGTCCGGGGTACATTAAGATATGCGCAGAATTTTCGAGGCAACGCTCCCCAAGGCTATCGAAATGTTCTCGAGGATCCCGATGAAGCAGGCAGGGGATTTATCCGTTTCGAAGGCCGGCAATTGCCGGTCGGTTTTATTTATTGTATTATCGATGGCGGCGATGAAGGTCACTCTGCAGTATTCAGAATGATACGAGCAGCGGGAAATGCCCCTGAAATGACCGCTCCTATAACCGCAGCGGGAAGACGGGGCGTAAATACGGTAACGCCTATTTTCCGCTGGCAGCCGGTTGAAGGGGCGCCATATTACCACGTCTTTGTCAGCGACCAGCCATTCGAATTAAATGAAAACGAAGACGGTCAGATGCAAGTCGAAGGCGCTAATCTGATATGGCAGGCGATCACGTCGCAAAACTCGATAATGTATGGTATCCCGGATCCCTCTGAATTCTTCGAGAGCGATAACATACCGCCTTTGGTTGGCAATACCGATCGCCGCGATAGACCGCGATACGCTTGGTTAGTCTTGAATAATTTCGGAAACCATCCTGCTTATACATCGCTAATCACTGGTGGAGTGTCCGGTTTTGAAGTAGAAGTTGAACCTCCATTCGACGAACCGGAGAATATCGCGCCGGAACAGGGTTCAAATATCGCCGCCGATGACATAATATTTCGCTGGTCGCCGGTGCAGGAAGCAACCAGCTATTTCGTTTACGTTATGCGAGAGGAAATTACTCCCGGCGGGAGCCAGGCTTTTATTCCGGCTTGGAACGCTCAAACCACCAACACGTCGATTGAATGTCCCGCCGCAAACTCATTCGAGAACGGCAGATATATGTGGAAGGTCTTAGCAGCCAGCCAGCAGGGACGCGGCACGATGTCGGACACCACCAGCTTTAATTATGCGCTTGAATCCGGTGAAGTTATTTTCCGAACGCGCACCAATGAAGGAAATCCTCTCCAATTCGTCGAGATTACCACCGATCCCATTGAAGGCGCCGCTCTTTTACCAATCAGCACCGATGACAACGGCTATCATGAACACAGCGTGCCGGTTGGCAGGTATATTTTCACAGCTCATAAATCCGGCTACGAAGACGCTCGCACAGAAATAGTCACTATTGAAAACGAAGAAGAATATCGAGTAAACATCGAATTGACTCCAAGACCTTCTGCAATTGTAGGCACAGTCATTAATTCTGATGATGAAACGCCCATTTCCGGCGCCACAGTTACAGCGAGAAATTTACAGGATCGCGAAACAGAAATAACGGAAACTAATATTTCCGGCGAATATCAGATCGACCTGTACCCGGGACCCTGGAATATTTCTGCGTCCGCCGCCGGTTATGAACGGAGCAATATTGTCGGGATTCGCGTCGAAGCAGGTCATAATTATGATATAAATGATGAACACGGTCCTTTTGAACTTGAACCTTATTTATTCGACGTCTCCGGTATAGTCCGAAATCCAGCCGGACAACCGATTCAATTAGCGGAAGTTACAATTACTCGCGAGGGCGACGATATTTACGAACGATACACGCCGGAAGCGGGAACCTATTCATTTACCATCGGCGTCGGCAATTGGATGATGAATGCGCGAAAACCCGGCTTTTACCTTGAAAGCGGACCGGTTCCTATCCGAGTCGTTGATCGAGATATTGAACGAAACTTTACTTTAGTCCCTCAAGCCGGGATTATTTCCGGACAAGTAACCGTCGACGGCGCTCCGGCTGATGGCGACGCTCGCGTTGTTTTTATTCCAAGCGCCGGAGAAATAATAACGCGACAAACAAATCAGATCGGCGGTTATTCCCAAGGTTTGGCTCCCGGGGACTATGTAGTTGCGCCCGAGCTGGAAAGATACCATACTGAAGATAGTCTGGAAATATCAATCGGTCCGGGTGAGACAATTTCCGGCGTTCGTCTGGCATTATGGGCAAATCCCTCGAGTATTTCCGGCAGGATTACAGATAACGATAACCAGCCTTTGCGCGATGCTGCGGTTTCAGCCTCCGGCGTTTCCACACAAACCAACGCTCAAGGTAATTATACGCTGATTCTTTCTGCAGGCAATCATGTCATAAGAGCGCAAAAGGAAAACTATGTAACCGCCGAAGAAGGTCCTGTAGCAGTGGACGTCGATGAAGATCTACAAAATGTAAACCTAAGACTCGTTGC
This sequence comes from uncultured bacterium, assembly GCA_964635255.1. Taxonomy (GTDB): domain Bacteria; phylum Electryoneota; class AABM5-125-24; order Hatepunaeales; family Hatepunaeaceae; genus CAZWOY01. The sequence goes on along the minus strand of CAZWOY010000090.1, from coordinate 7,207 downwards.
AAACGCCGGTTCGATTTCGGGCAGCGTCAGACGAGGAAACGAACCGATCGTGGACGCTCTGGTAACCGCTGAAGATCAGGACAACGATAACCGCTTTACAACCAGAACCGATGGACAAGGCAATTATTCATTTGGACTGCGTCACGGCTTATATCAGTTAACCGTGCAGCGAGACGGCTTCGTAGCCGCAGAGCCGGGAATTCATCGCGTTCAGTTGCAGCCGGGACAGCGAGTTACGAACCGAAATTTCCAGATGCTGAATTATTCCGCCCGCATAAGGGGCGTCGTCAGATCTCCTGCCGGAAACGTGAGTTCGCCATCCGTGCGGGTTGTTCAACTCGGCAATCCTAATAGATCCTATAATACCAGTGGAAATGTAGAAGGTCGTTTTACAGTTACCGTAACTCCCGAAGTCAGATATATTGTAACGGTTACAAAACAAGGTTATTCGACCGATACTGACACGACGGAACAAATGGAAATTGAGGGCGAGGCGTCACTCGAATTCAATATTGAAGCGCTTCCTTGCCAGATTAGCGGAAGAACCATGGTAAACGATGCGCCTCTGTCGAGAGTTATTGTCAGGGCTGAAGGAGATAACGGCGCAACAGAAGCAAGATCGGACGGCAATGGATTTTACAGATTAAATCTCCCGGCAGGCAACTATTGGCTTTCCGCATCCAAACCGGGGTATGTTTGCGAAGATATCGAGATACGCCTAAATCCGGGTGAGAATAGACAAAACATCAGATTCGACCTTGAAGAGAATTTTGCCTTAATTTCCGGTTCCGTTGTCGAATCTGAAAACGAAAATCCTGTGTCCGATTGTCATGTTACCTTGACCGATCAAGTCAGCGGGCGAAGAACAACTCAAACCACGGATCAGGATGGCGCATTTCTTTTCGATAGACTGCTTCAGGGAAACTACCGGCTGACAGCCAATCATCCCCGATTCGCCGAAAACAGCCTGAACGTTGGCGCCGTGGTCGGCGGTCAGGAACGAAGACGTTTGGTTATGACACTGGACGCTCTTGAATCGAGATTGGAAGGAATTGTCCATGCGGACAACCAAAGAATTGCCGGCGCTACAGTTTATGCCAGGCGCAACGATGAAGAACTTTCTGCAATGACAAACCAGAATGGCGAGTTTACTTTCGCCCATGTCGGCAGGGGCGATTATTCTCTTTTACCAACAAGGGCGGGTTATACAGGAGTTGAACTGGAAGATGTAGAAGTCCCTCCCGGCGATACTGTTTCCGTTGAGCTTGAAATGATCGCCAATGACGGCCGCATCACAGGGCGTGTGTTGGATCCGGATAATATTGGCTTGAGGGAGGCTCGCATTTCTGCATTTGACGAATTAGGCAACTTCGCATCCACTCAGTCCGCTCCGTCCGGGAATTTTACCATAGAAAACCTCTACCCGCTATCCGAATATATTGTGACAGTTCAACTGAATAATTATACCGCGGCGGAAGACAGCGTCAGCGGTGTGGAGAATGGCGACAACGTAGTTTTTAGAATGACGCCCAATTCTCTCAGAATATCGGGAAGAGTTGCCAATCAATTAAATGAACCTTTACCGGGAACTCCCGTATCTGTGGTATCATTAACCGATGGTTCAAATTTTAACGCCACCACAGATAACAACGGCAACTATACAATCCAACGCCTTGCAGCGAATACCGGATACCGAATACGGACACATAGATACGAGGATATCTATACTAATGTAGATCGTGTCATAGAAACTGACGTCAATCATCAGCAAGGCGTAAATCTTGTTATTGTTGAAAGCTCGGCAATTATCTTAGGAAATGCAGAAGAACGGGAAGTTTCGATCGAAGTCAGAAACATGCAGACAGGCAATACATCGAACGTCTATACCAGCGCTAATGGGAATTATCAAATCAGCCGCCTGCGCGAGGGCAATTATGTCGTAAAAGCAAGAAAGGTAGGCTACAGAGTTACCCCGGATTCGATAATAGTCCGGGATTTGGAGCTTGATGAGGAGAGAGAAAATATCGATTTTACAGTGAATATTATTCGCGTCGATATTTCCGGCAGGGTTTTCGACAATTATGATGAACCGTTTGCCAATGCGCCGGTATTAGCTTGGTCGCAAACCGGAGAGGCAAGAGACTCCACCGATGAAAACGGAAATTTCTTGTTCGCCGATCTAATTCCAAACCAGACTTACAGATTATCGACCGAAATGCCTCGAGAAGGCTATGATAACGGATTTGTCGACGTCGAAGCAGAGGAAAACGATATTCCAGATGTTCGATTGAACGTTCTAAGACACAACGCAACCGTTACGGGCAATGTGAAATCGGCGGCTGGAAGAAATCTAAGCGATGTGGGCGTCGTTTTAGACGGGAATATCGATACTCTTACAAATAGAGACGGCAATTTTACTTTTGAATACTTGTCCGGCGGCAATCACACGCTCGAGTTCAGCAAATCCGGCTATGTTTCCCTTGAACGACAGATCGATGCAGGAAACGGGGAGGGTGAATACAGCGACGTTTATGAATTAGACCCCTTGACGAGTGCGCTTTATGGCACAATTACGCGAACGGCTGCAGAAGAGCCGCTGGACGACGCTCAGGTTGAACTGACAGATTCGGACGGAAACGTTGAAACCACAGTTACCGGCAGCGACGGTCTGTACACTTTTAATAATCGGAATCTAAACCTGACTTACAGCATAACTGTAAGTAAAAAAGGCTTTACATCCGAGACTATGGAAGATATTTCAGTTACGGAGAATTCTCGCGAAGTGAATTTTTCATTAGACTTGAATCCATCTTCCATTTCCGGCTGTTTTCGCCTTGCCACAGGGGAAAAAATTCCTAATGCGCCCGTTTTATTGAGATCATTCGCTAATACAGTTATGTACGATACAACCGATCGATTCGGCGATTTCACATTTCAAGTTGAACCTGGTTCCTATATGCTGTTGGCAGAATATCCAACGCGGAATCTCGGAACCAGTTACAATGAAAACATTGCCCTACCGGTTAATGAATCGATATATCGCTGTTTAAGGCTATCGAATACAGGCGTCATTAAGGGCTTGTTAATCACAGATGAAGGCGCTCCGCCGGCTACTTCCGGAAAAATAATCGCGCAACACATCGCATCGGGAACGCTGGTATTTAATTGGAGTCGCTTCGACGGGTCTTTTATAATGAGAGGAATGCTTCCCGGCAATCAGGCGATTAGCGTCGAAGCTGCGGGCTACGCTACGGTCGAAGATAATTATACAGTCGATGTTTCAGCCGGCGGCGACTCGACAGAGGTTACGATTGTACTGACTCAATCCGGAAAAGCGATCGATGGAACGATAACCGATCAAGACGATAACCCTGTGGAGCGGGTGCGAGTGTCAATTTTAGGTCCAACCGAAGCAGAAATGTACACCGCCAAGGATGGATATTACAGTCTTGCCGATCCCGAATCGGGTGAATACACTATTGCAGTGGCGAGATTGGGATATCAACCACCGCCCGATACGACATTTCAGATCGAAGCCGGTGAAATCGCGGAAATCAACCGCCGAATGCATCGCATTCCAAATGCAGTTTCAGGAAAAGTAAGCGATGAATTTGGCGATCCGCTTGAGAACGCGCTGATCAAGCTTATCGACGTCGAAGAAGCTATAGATTCTACGCTGACAAACGAATTCGGCGAATATTTTATTTCGGGTATTGAAGCCGGGGATTATAGATTGACCGCTGAGAAAGAAAACTATGAATCTGAGCCTGAATTTATCGAGATTTCTATATCTGAAGGGCGGTCTCTGTTCAGTAAAAACTTTATTCTATCTCTCATCACAGGTTTCGGAAATGTTGAGGGAATCGTAATGCACGGTGAAAATCCGGTTGCAGAAACCGTTGTCAGACTGCGCAATTTAACGTTTGAGGAGATCAGTAGATCTGAAACCGATGAAAATGGAGAATTTAGATTCAGCGACCTCACCGCGCCATCACAATATAGAATAAGAGTTATTCTTGCCGGAGGGCGCGAGGCGACAGATTCAATATTTACACTGATGAAAGATTCAACCGTATTTCGCGAGATTAGATTCCCAGCAGGTCAGATCACTGTAACAGTCAGAAACGCCGAAGGCGTCCCGATTGTCAACCGACCGTTTTACATTCACGGCTTAACTGTGGACTGCGATACGACTTTGTTTACCGATAGAAATGGATATGCTGAAACCGTCGATTGGCTGGAGGCGGGAGACTATTCGATCGTACCTGCTTCAGATCCGGAAGAATTACCGCCTTTGCCTAAAACTATAACGCTCGAACTCGACGAAAAAGCAGAGCTAATGTGGAATATAGGCTTAGTCTATACTCCCCCTCCACCGTTTGGTTACGAAGACAGCGCGCGCGTGGAAATTAAAATTCCAAATGCGCTTACCGTAACCGAAGGCAATTTATTTTTTAAAGGACCTGGTAAAATCGAATGGGATGACCGACCGCTGATTCCCATTGGCGGCGTTTCATCTCCCATTTCAAGGTCTATTCGACGAGCCGGAGTAAATTCTAAAACGCCGGATCTGGATTCACCGGATCAAACTACCGTTTATTATGCATATATACCCCCGCAGCGCGCTTCCGGTACGCTAAGCTATTATCTTGAAGTGCATACGGAAGAAGGAATTACTTTCGGAGGTCCTTCAACGGTCCGTGAAGTGCAGATTACCCGCGAAGGCATGCTGGATCATCTTGTTTTAACAAGAACCATGGCTGCATTCGGGGATATACAGATCGGCGTTCCAGTGAAGATTAATGTCGAAGCTTATGATGACGGCAATACGAATCTCACAGAAGATTTCACGCCTGAAGACATAATTTGGACGGATGCAAGCGAGACGCCGCTGGGCGCATTGACCACCAATCCTGCTACCCCAACTGAAGCGATATACGATCCACAAGAACCTGGAGACGTCTCTATCAGCGTAGTTTTCAATCAATCGGAATCCGAAGTCACTATCCACGACGGCTTGCAGTGGATGAATACATTCTGGCTAATCGATACCCTCAGCATCGGTCCTAACGATCTTGAAATTGCTTCAGGAGATTCGGGACTATTTATCGTATCCGCTCAAGACACATCCGGCGCTTCTATGCCGGTAAAACCGATCTGGATAACCGAAACAGAGAATCTGGGAAGGATTTCGCCAAAGCCTTATACGCTGCAGGCATGGTTCATTGCTGCACCGGGAAAATTTGGAAGGGTCAGAATCGCTGTACAGGACAGCGTTTCAGGTAAATTAACCTATTTCAACGAAGGCCGGGATATTGCGCCCTCCAATCGAGGACTGGCGGTTTACGCTCTGCTGACCGCTGAAGATACCGATACTCTGACATATACGGACGGCGAGGGATTTTCAGTAAGCATTCCACCCGGCGTCATTACAAATTCCGGTCAAAAACTGTACTTAGAGAAACAAAGCCTGCCCTCGGTAATGCGAGTCTCCAATGAAACGGAAAGTTCGCCCATCGGATATGATCTGTCATTCGACGGTACGCGAAATCAGGATGCGGAAGTAACGGTAACGCTGCCTATACCTGAGGAATTTGAAATGGAAAAACCACTGGTGGGAATCTGGGATCCTGTGATAGTGGACTGGAACAAAGTCGAAGGTGAATTCGTAACTGGTGAGAATGCAGTAAAGGTAAAAACAAGGCGATTGAACGCCATGTTTACTTTGCTTGTAGAAAGCAAACCGCTTAATATTGGCAACCTCAAATTCAATCCCAATCCATTCTCGCCCGAAGCGGACGGATTATCGATAGAGTTTAATCTCGAGAGCAACGCGGCGACCGACCTGGTTGTTAATCTGCATATTTACAATATGAGCGGCGAATTGATTCGAACCATGATCGACGGCATTCAGATGCCTAAAGGATATTACGCGCGAAACGCGCCCGATGAGAAAAACAGAATCGTCTGGAATGGTCTAACGGACTCGGGGCGAATGGCTCGCAACGGGAGGTACGTCGTCGTTCTTAAGGCTAAAGACGCAACCGGCGAAGTCGAAAAAATCGGCTCGGCAATCCTAATCAAGTGAGGAAGTCTATCATGCTGAAAAAAACAATATTCATAATATTAGCGATCTTTATCGCTGCGGGAATGCAGACGGCAGGATTCTGTCAAGAGCTTTCCGGCAAGGGCGGCGCTTTTGAAGATGTAGGCTTGGGATTAAGACCTCTGGGTATGGGAGGAGCTTACAGCGCATTAGCCAAGGATGAGAATGCGCCGAAATGGAATCCGGCGATGCTGCAATTGGTTAGAGATCCTTCAGCCGGTTTCACCTGGACTAATCAGTTTAATCTCGTACAGTATCATTATCTCTCTGTCGCTTATCCACTGGGTGTAAACGTAGGATTGAAGCGCGATATCGGCGTAGGAATCTATGCGATTACCGCCGGCGATCAAGCGTATCGCGAAACTACAATCGGATTTTCATGCGGAATAAATGCCAGGCATGTAAAAATTCCACTTGAGAATTTGCGTTTTGGAATGACTGTTAAACTGCTGATGACGGGATTCGGCAATGATGAAGAGGGCGGCGAAGATCGCGTCACCGGCGACTCATTCGGATTCAGCATCGATTTAGCGGCGCAATGGCAAGTATCGCCGCAGCTTTCCTTCGCTGTTATTTCAAGAGAATTGCTGAACTCAATATCGTGGAATAGTTCCGTAAAGGGTTCTTATTCTGAAGGCTTGCCACGAAAAGTGCTTATTGCCGCTGGCTATGAACTTGAGAGAATAGTGTTCGGTTTCGAATACCAGCCGGGATTATACGAAGACGTCTCAGATCGCGTAACAATGGGTTTGGAAGCGACTTTGTGGAAAATGCTGAAACCTCGCGTCGGTTTTGCGCAGAATTTCAAAGCCACCGAATCAAATCGCTGGATAACGGCGGGACTGGGACTTGATTTCCAGACTGCGTCATTCGGACCGATAAAACAGATAAAGTTCGGCTACACTCACTTATTCCACGACATAGATCATTCGCCGAGGGTTGGATTGGTTGTGGGGTGGTAAGCAGAATTTAATATTTTGTTACAAAAGCGGGATTAATTCCCGCTTTTTTTTTCTCGATTTTAATAAAGATCGTCCGCGAATATAAAGCGAGCTTCGCCACGGAACATGAAAATAGACTCATTTTCTGACGTAAGTCGCA
>CAZWOY010000089.1:0-11444 GCA_964635255.1 uncultured bacterium | reverse complement strand
AAATAGAAGCCTGAAAGTTGCTTTATCACTTGGCTTTGAGGGTTTTCGGTCAGGCGCTAAGTATGCATTCCCACGCAGGAGCGTGGGAACGAGGTCTGGATTATGCGCATCAAAGCGTATGTACACTATTTAATGCACATAGTAATATTAATGATTCGCAACTATCCCAATCTCGGAAATCACTTGACAAGCTGAACCTGCCGCAAAGCGACCGAGCCACCTGATTCCAATCTTACCCAGTATGCCCCCGACGACCACCGATTGCCCCCAATATGGATTGCATGCTCTCCTGATCGCTGAAAATGCTCAGGGTTCGTCTGCACTTTTCTGCCGGCAGGATCGAAAATACTCAGCTTGACAAAACCCGGAACCGGCAGGCTATACTTCAAAGTCGCACTGGAATTAAACGGATTGGGGTAAATCGACAGCAATTGAAATTTTTGCGGCGCATTGCTCACCGAACTGTTATTTACATCGCCGGCGCGCTCGTAAACGATAATTATCGGTTCGGTCGGATTCTGGATATCAAGCTCCATGTCCGCTCCTTGTTCCACTGTCGCTATCGCCTCGCCTGTAAAACTGTAAATCGTTGCTAAATTATAACGCTCCGCGCACTCTACATATAAAGTGTAAGAAACCCCTTCCCTTGAATCAAAATATGCCCGCTGCCAGGCAACCATAATGTCCGCCATTTCCTCGTGGAATAGAAAATTCACGTTCATCTCGCCGGAAAGGTCTTCCGGCTCGTCCAACGGCTGAATTATCGACCGTAGAAACCGGTAAGTCGCGGCTGACAGATACTCCTCTTGTTCATCATTAAATAAACCAAAAAAATGCTCCGGCGGATAGCCGGTTATCGGGGTGCAGATTCCTTCCAGTCCGAACGCCAGTCCGTAAATCCATTTGCGAGCCATGTCCGCCGCGTGGAAACGCTCCTCATATTCGGTCAATCCGCCCTGGGCAAGCTGCATAGCCGCTTCCGACGCCAGCCACGGGCGCAGTTCGCCGCCGGAATCCCGAACGGTTTCCTCAAACGATGACAGTTCGTCGAAGATAAAAACCGGCTTGAAGTGATAATGGACGTCGAACCAGTCCAGCCATTCAGTCTGCCCCGCCATGATGTCTTCCCAGTAGGTGGGAGGCATCCCGCCCCGTCCCAGAGCGAGCATCCGGACGTCCGGCCAGTCGTTCACGCGGTTTGCATGGCGTTCGAAACGAGACTGGAGAAGCATTATCAGCGAGTCCTGCAGCGCTTCGTTCTCTTCGCCCAGGCGGTAGTACTTCCGAGCTAAACTGCGGGAGAGGTTAAAACCGCCGTGCGAGACGAATATCTCCAGTCCGTTTTCGGCGGCTGCTTCGTGGGCGCCTAAATAGAACGTTCTCAGGCATCGCGCATAGTCCTCGACGTCCCGCTCCCAATTGCGTCCCATTTCCCAATTGTAATCCGGTTCGTTGACGAATCGCAGATGCCTTGCCGCAGGATTTTCACGCTGCGCGATATGATCGACGAGGCGATAGGCGAAATCGTACAGCGATTCGGAGTATCCGTTTTCAGGCGGTTCCCGGTTCAAAGGCGTCCGCCGGTCGAGATCGTCCGGCGCTCTCGTCTCGCCTCCGCAAGCCCAGCGGCTGTTGCATGAGACGACCAACACAGCCTTGCCGCCGTGTTCCTGAGCGAAATCCAGACTGTTGTCCAGCGCCCGCCAGGTGAATTCGTCATTTTCTATTTCCGTGCGCGCCCAGGATACGGCGAATGCATAATAGTCCGCATCGAACGCCGTATAGACCGAATCGGGCATGCGCGTATTTATGTTCCTCAAGCCCCAGTAGTCGCGGCTTAAAACGTCGCCGCCTAAAAGGCAAATGAATAAAAAAACCATTGCGAAAACGTTTCTAACGCTCATCATGGCTCCCTGTTCGGATGGATGTTGCAAATGTCGCTATGGTATTGAATATAGGCTGCAGTTGGGAAGTTTGCAACTTTGGGACGAGGAGGCGTGCCTGCCTGAGGCTGTTCGAAGCAGACCGGGAGCGACTGCATCCCGGGATTTATATCCGGATTATTAATCCACCCGGAATGCAGTCGGTTCCGGGCTGTGGCGCAGCAATGAAATCCTGAATTCATGGAATCGGACTAAAATATATCATTGCTATTTTTATTCGATCGAATTATTTTGTTTATTGGTAGTTCAGGTGTTCAAACGCTACCTGAGTGCAGCATAAACAGGAAATGGATTTCGTATTTTGCTGGATATTAGAAACTTAAAAAGTTGCCTAATAGAAAACAGGTTGATATATTCGCGGCATAGTCTAATCGAGATGAAAACCGAAGAACTTGGGCGTATTTATGAGAAGGACATTGAGGAAGCGCTTTTATCCGGTGAGATAATCAAACAGTATCCGGAAGACCGACCTTATCCAAGCGTTTTGGTTTCCGGATTTTCATCTGATGGAAGACCTGTACACATTGTCTGCGCCTACCATCGGATTGAGGATTTGACGCTGGTTGTCACCGCCTATCGTCCCGATCCGAGGCGATGGATCGACCATAAAACCAGGAGACCATAAATGCAGTGCGTTATCTGTCACAGCGACGAAATTGAAAAAAAACAGGTTCAAGAGGAGTTTCATCTGAACGACGACATTGTACGAATTCCTGTCGAGGCATTAGTATGCCGCAACTGCGGCGAAAGGTTCTACGACCGGCGAACCGTGCGGTATTTGGAAGACCTCGAGAAAAGATTGCAAGCGAACGAAATTCCGCTGCGGCAGACCGGGAAAGTTATGGTTCGGGAAGATGCTTGATTTGCTGGCTTTAGATTGGTTATAGTCCAGATGAGCTTAGACGAGCTTTACTGTGCTCCGGTTTAACTAAATCGGAGATGGCGCCGCCAATCTTAACAATCTGAATAAAAAATTCGGATTTCGGCTAATATCGTTAGAGTTCAAGCTTTAGGCTGGTATATGCTATTATTATTTGTATTTATAAAAAACGTTCTTATATTTAAACAAAGGCAATATTGATAAATGTGTAAAAAGTCAATTATCAATTAAAAGTCGTCTTGCTTTGTCATTCCTGCCTTCGCAGGAATGACAAAGTGAGGGCTTTTTACGCATTAATCAATATTGTTTTCGATTTAGTCGCCATTTGAATGATGGTTTCAGGTAAATCATTTCTAAAAGGAACTGCGAGAAAGCTATGTCAAACGCCACAACCAAAACCAAAGTTAAATTCCTTATCGATCAGCGCGGCAAAAAAACACACGCTCTTATTCCTATCGAGGAATATGAGCGGTTTATTGAAGATCGATACGATAATATGATAGCGGATTCACGGGAAGACGAGGAGACTTTTGAGCTTGAGGAACTCAAAGTAAAACTCCGTTCGGCTGATGTTTCGCGTTAGATACCGATCAGGGGTGGAAAAGGATCTATCCAAAATTCCATCTCAATTTCACGACTCGCTCTTTCAAAAGATCGATGGTTTAGCCCTAAATCCAACACCGCATGGTTGCTCAAAGATTCGCGCTTCTAAAAACCGGTACCGTATTCGTGTTGGCAGTTATCGAATTGTCTATCAAGTCGATTTCAAGGAAAAGTTAGTAATCCTTGAATTTGTAAGGCGTCGGAAGGATGTTTATCGAGAAATGGATTGATTATGTTAATGCAACCCGGATGAGCTTAGCTGAGCTTCACTGCGTTCCGGTTTCGCGAATCAGGGGGAGGCGCCGCAATATTCCAGCAGGCTGAAGTTTGCTCGCCGGGCTGGGATTAATTTCGTTAGAGTTCAAGCTTCAGCTTGTGAAATCTGATGTGGGTGGCGAAAAACCGGCTTTTCGGAATCCGGGTAATATTTATTTAAATCTTCGTAACTGAACCATTTACCAAATTTTCGAGCATCCTTTTTATGGATGCGGTCGTGTTCATCCTGGCTGCCGAAAACCCAAAGGTTATCCGGACTATTATCGCTCTTATCCCGGTTAATATGGTGGACAACTTCGCTTTTCTGAGCTTTCGGCCCAGTTTCTTTTCAGCAGCCCATCGGTGTACAGGTTTATCGGCGTCTTTGAACCGGTAGTAACCGCGGCTGTCCTTATGGGTTTTGCTCGTGGTGGTTTTGTCGCGTTTACGGAATATGAAACAGATTATGAGAATGAATGCCAGTATGAAGATTAGTTCCATTTTTGCATTCCTTGCTTGTTAAGTAACTCATACCCGGGATGCGGTCGCTTCCGGGCTGCGTCACTACGTCACTTGAGTGTTGGACTCGGGATTGCGTCATTAAGTTATTGCGTTTGATAGCGTTCGAGATCAAGATTAAAGTTGTTGATAATTCGACCATTGACAATTCAGGAAAATACCAATATCTTTATTTAAAAGATTTATCGGTCATTCGTGGATAGAAATTGAATTTCAATTTTGATTGGGACATTTCCAAGGCTTTATCAAATTATTCGAAGCATCGGGTGAGTTTTACACAAGCTGCGGAAATATTCAGAGATCCTTTAGCGCTATCCATATTTGATGCTGATCACAGTCAAAGCGAAGACAGATGGATCACTATCGGAAGAACCGGCAGTGAATCGATGGTTGTTGTTGTGCATACATTTTCAGAAATCGATAAAGACAATGTGTTAATCAGGATTATTTCGGCGCGGCGACCGACAAAACAGGAAAAACAGCAATACCTGGAATTTTAGCATGAAAAAACAATACGATTTTTCAAAAGGCGAACGCGGCAAGTTCTATCGGGAAAATGCAAGGCTGAATAAACCGATATATTTAGATCCTCAACTTGATAAAATCGTCCGCGAGCTGGCAGAAAAGAAAAACACCGACGCCCAGACTTTGGTGAATGAATGGGTAAAGGATGGACTGAAGCGGGTGGGCGTGTAGCTCGGATGAGCTTCGCTGAGCTTCACTGCGTTCCGGTTTCGCGAATCCGGGGCAGGCGCCGCAAAATTCCAGCAGGCTGTAGTTTGCTCGCCGGGCTGGGATTAATTTCGTTAGAGTTCAAGCTTCAGCTTGTGAAATCTGATGTGGGTGGCGAAAAACCGGCTTTTCGGAATCCGGGTAATATTTATTTAAATCTTCGTAACTGAACCATTTACCAAATTTTCGAGCATCCTTTTTATGGATGCGGTCGTGTTCATCCTGGCTGCCGAAAACCCAAAGGTTATCCGGACTATTATCGCTCTTATCCCGGTTAATATGGTGGACAACTTCGCTTTTCTGAGCTTTCGGCCCAGTTTCTTTTCAGCAGCCCATCGGTGTACAGGTTTATCGGCGTCTTTGAACCGGTAGTAACCGCGGCTGTCCTTGTAGGTTTTGCTCGCGGTGGTTTTGGCGCGTTTACGGAATATGAAATAGATTACGAGAATGATTGCGAGTGTGAAGATTAGTTCCATTTTTGCATTCCTTGCATGTTAAGTAACTCATACCCGGGATGCGGTGGCTCCCGGGCTGCGTCACTGTTCCCTAGTTGCCTCGCTTGGAAGATTTTTAGTAGAAATTTAAATATTTCAAAGAAAATCACTAATGCTTTGATTCCACTTTGTAACACATATTCCTCAATTATTTTTTAAATTATGGGTTTAAATAATATTACTATAATGGTTTTGATGGATTCCAATGATTAATAAATTCGTAAAATTCATAGTTATTTAAGATTTTTATATTCTTTCTATTTTGCGCTTGCTCTAAGTATTCATTTTTAATTTCTTTTACATCATTAATATTTACTATTCCCTCATTAAACATAGTATTTATTAGCGCTTTAAGTCGATTGAGAATAATAATAGACTTAATATTTGATATTCTTTCAGCTAAGAAAAAAGCTTTTCCAACAGAGAGGACTATTTTTTTAGGATTTCCGAAATAATGTCGAATTGCATTTGCAACACCGATTATTTTATAATCATATCTTACCGAATTAATATGCAATTCTAGTATCATATCTTTATTAATAATTGAGTTTAACCAAAAAGCAAAAATAAATTCAAGCAGCTTTCTTCTGTATTTCTTGTGATAATCTTTTATAAAAAGAGTTCTTGCCAATTGTTGTGTAATTGTAGATCCTCCGGTTTCTTTTCCTATGAAGATTTTATCTCTTAGAGCTCTGATGATACCTCTTAAACTAACACCTTTGTTTTTATAAAATGTCCTATCTTCAATAAAAATAAGAAATGGTTTAATTTTGTTAATATCTATTTTTAATCTTTTTGATTCATAATTAGCCAACTTTGCTCTATAAATTAAATATTCAAAATTATCAAACAATTTTACTCGAAGAAATATTGAAATGAATTTTCCTATTATGAGCAAAATATTTTCATTAGTATCATACAACTCCTTTCGATAGGTTTGAAAAAGAATGAAAAACCAAAGAAAAAGACAAATTATTATTGTTAATATAATAGACTCTTTTATAACTTTAGTTTCAATTAAATAATTATTTACTAAGAAATAAATTAAGAATGATGATGTTGTTGAAATTATCCAAAATGGAAAAGTAAGAATTGAAAACCATCCCGGAAATAACCTGATTACAAAAGGATTTGTTGCTCCCTCAATTCGCCAATTTGGTAATACCAATTGCAAATTTCCATAATTTAAACCAAGCATGGTGCGCAGTACAATTATTTTTCTTGAATCAAATATTATTGATTTTTGTACATATGCAAAATGTTTCAAAGTCAACCAAGAAAAAAATAGTACTACAAATAATCCAGGAACTAATATTTTTAATTCTGCGAAAACAGGTAATTTCAAATCATTTTTTAAAATACCTAATAACAGTGAGCAAACAACCGCTGCCACTGCTAATACCAAATTAGTTAGGAAAAAAAAGAGTTTTCCTTGAGATTGTACATTATATGACGATAGATCATACTCTTTTAAAAGAATTTCTTTATCTTTATAAGAGTAGGTTGGATAAAATTGTTCCCAGTTTTCCATAAAAGTTTACCCGTTAAGATTTTTAGTTTGTAGCCCGGAAACGATGTATTCCGGGGATTCCGTCTAAGATACTCGTTCGACTTCCGGAAATGGCATAATCTCTCTTTGTTTTTTTAAACCTCTTTTCAAGAATAACGGCTTAAGTATTTAAAAGTTCCAGTATAGATCACGGGTTCGAGGAATCCTAGCTATGGTACTGTAAATTTTGATATACTTATACTTGGATAATCAACATTCGAATTTTCGTAGCCAAGTTCTCTAAGAAGTCCTTCCATAAAGGCTTTTTCTTCAGAATACTCTGCTTTGGGACCAATCTTTATTTCTTTTATTGGAATTACATTGGTTGTTGGATCTCGAAAATCAAATAAAATAAAAGGTATAGACTCTTCGTCTCGAATAAAATGCTCTATTTCGCGCACATTCATTGTCCCGTCATTCAAATCCATCATTAAACGTAACTCATTCTCACCAGAATTTACAGGATTTTTCATAAAATTGCAAAAAATAAATAATTGTGTTATAATTTCACTTGTTATTCGATCTCTAAGTGCCGTTAAATCGCTTTGTTTACTGGAGATACGATCTATAAATCTATTGAGATCGCTAATTCCTGCCTCAACTAAGGTTTTTACAAGGATAAACTGTTCATTTTCGTCGTAAATTACAGGTAAGAAATATATAAACGGTCTTTTTATTTTCAAATTTTGTACTTGATTTTTTGCTATTCTATAGAGATTGAATCCAATTACGTATCCTTTACCATTATCCGCGTAATTGTCCCATTGATTTCGACTATCAGATTCAGTAGTCAAGCAAGCGCAATAACAATTAATATCATCCTTTTTAGGTATAAGTAACCGATAAAGGTTAAGCTGAGTGTATTTTGCGATACTAATTTTTACATTTGGCAAATCTTGATTATTTTCAATTTTCTCTAAATACTCATAAATTATGTTTTTTGCGTACGAAAATTCCTCATTGTCATTCATATTTCCTCTAAATGTTGCCCGGAGACCGCCACTTCTGAGAATCCCTTCTAAACCTGTTTTCGAAGTGTAATGATAGAAAACACCTGAAGGAGTATAAGGTATTTTCCCATATTTTCTTACAGATTCGTCTAATGTCAAATTAAAGGAATTAATTATGTTTTGATCCATTTTCGATTTTTTTATTGAGTTCTAAAATGCCATTGAGTTCCTATTGTAGTATTACCTTGATCATCACGAGCATCAACTCGCCAATAGTAGTTCACACCTGAAGTTAGATTACTTAAAACATAATGCTTTTCAGATAAGTCACGCACCAATACGGAAATAGAATACGGTTCAGTACCAAAATATAGATCATATAAAATGGGATCATTGTCAATGTCAGAACATTTCCATCTTAAAGTTACAGGTCTTCCAATATTGTATTCATTATCAGGTGGTTCAGGATCCCATGGCTGTGCAGGTGGCTCGTTTGGAACGGTCACATTTAATTGTAATGAATCAATATCCACTTCTTGACCATCACTTACCGTAACACCAACCCAAAACTGACCATCAGAATTTGGCGCATGCCAGTTAATCTTCTCGTCATCATCGTCACTAATAGTACCCGCTGTTGACCGCCAATAATAAGATAGGCTATCGCCATCTGCATCAGTGGCAACGCAAGTAATTTCACTGGTTTGCTGCCTGCCAACACTTGCGGGGTTAGCCGAAATACTGCGGATTACAGGTGCGTGGTTGCTCGTTTCTGTTGGACTATTATCATCCGATTCGGTTGAGCAACCGACTGTAAGAATTAATCCGATTAAAAGAAATTTACAAAACTTTTTCATTTTTGTACCTCATTAAAAAAATATCTTTGCCGGCATCACGCTCCATTGGAATAATCCAAAACACGCCTCAAGATTCTTCCAAAACCAACGCATCCTTCTTAACTTTCTTTTCAAAAGATTTCAACAGCAGTTCCTTCAAGAAAAGCTCGCATTCGGAAAGTTCGGCGGGTTCTTAACCCGCCCTACGATTTGACTCCCAAATGCATTCCCATGCCGAAGCGTGGAAACAAGACGGCATCGGCGTTTTCAGATCATCCGGCAGCCAATGCCTCCTCGACTTCCTGCGGTATTTCAACCTGCGTGAAATACGATTCCGGATACAGGTAATCTTCTCCGGATTCGTCAATCACTCGCAGATAAGCTTCTTCAGCGGCTTTTGGGTCGGAGACGATCCTGTAAACTTTGCCCTTGATCAAATCGTCGCAGTCACGGTTCTCGATGCAGAGAACATAATTACTGCCTGTTTTCGAACTCATTTTTAATCCAAAAATTGCTTTATCTTCAGCTTCTTTTTACCGATTCCCTGCGCTTCGTACCAGTGCAACTCTGCCTAGCGCAGGTTTCCATTGCTCAATCGAATATTAGCGGTTCCTTTACGTTTCCGCCATCTTCCCTCGCCAAATTGCCGGCGAAGTTTCATGATTTCTCTGATCTGACCGCCCACGGCAATGGTTTCGACGTTCCTGATTTTACCTTGAATTTCAAAATGCACTGTAATGCCTTAAAAGTTTCCTCAGGTTACTCATGCATAAAAATCCCGGATTTCGGATCCATCCCGCTTCAGCGCGCGTCCGGCGGATTAAGAACCCGTCCTGCTTTGGAAATGGAGCTTGGGCGGTCTAGTACACTTTTTTCTATTATAACGCTTTTTTTTCAAAAAATCAATAGTTTTTGCATTTAAGTTTGGTTGCGGCACAAAATAACAATTTTCGTTTGACTCCTGTATGCATTCCCACGCGGGATCGTGGGAACGAGAAATAATCCATTACTAAAAACCCATTTTCCTCTTTTCCTTTTCAGGCGGCGCCATAAGCTGCTTAATAGCATCAAAAACAACCATAAATTGTTTATCATATTTCCGTTCCATCGCTTCGATTTTATTTAGCAGTTCGGTATAGTTTCCCGCTAATTTCCGCAGTTGTACGAAAGCACGCATGATTTCGATATTTACAATTACCGCTCGCTCGCTTTTGAGAACGCCGGAAAGCATGGCTACACCTTGTTCCGTAAAGGCATAAGGCGGATAGCGGCGACCGCCCCACTCACTTGAGGTCACAATTTGTGACCTCAAGTTGTTGAATTCCTCTTTTGTCAATTGAAACATAAAATCCTCTGGAAATCGATTAACATTTCTCTTGACCGCCTGAAGCAAGACCTTCGTCTCAACTTCATATAGTTTTGCGATACTGTAATCAAGAATAACCTTTTCCTTACGGATAAAAAATATCGATTCTACGATTCTTTCAATTGGAACGATGTTCGTTTTGTCTTGTTTATTCATTGATAGTCTGACTTATTTAGAATTACATCCCTCAAATTATAACGCTATCATCCCCCAAAGTCAATAACTTACCCAAACAAACGCAGGTTCTTCTTAATCTAACATCTGTCGCTTCATGGCGGTATGCATTCCCACGCGGGATCCCAGGAACGAGTCATCGAGTCGGGAAAAAATAGAGCGCACAATATAATATCAGCGTCGATGAACCTGCCGCGCTTCACAAATGCTCCACCAACGCCCGCACCCCAATCAAAATCAAAATAACGCCCCCGGCAAATTCCATTTTCCCAGCCGCCATGAACCGGGCGCGTTTTGCCAGCAGCATGACTCCGGCCGTTAGGGCGGCGGTTGTGAAGCCGATTATTGCGGCGGCTGTTAGAAGGGAAACTTTAGCGTCCACCAGGCTTAAGCCGGCGCCTAAGGCGTCGATGCTGACGGCGATCGATAGACCGACCATCGTCCACTTTCTGGTCGGATCGACCTGCTTAGCCTTTTCCGCCGGGTTGGTTCCGGACTGGTAGATCATTCTGCCGCCTAAAAATGTCAGAACGCCGAAGACGACCCAGTGATCCCACTTATCGATGAGATGAAAAACGATTTCGCCAATCGAAGCGCTTATATAAGGAAAGAGCCCTTGAAACAGGCCGAAATGAAAAGAAATCCGGAAAATCTGCCGACGCCGGTTATAGACTAAGCCTATCCCAGCCGCCACCGACACCGCGTCCGCGGCTAAAGCGAAGCCTAACAGGATTATTTCTATCAGCGTCATGGTTTTTGCAAGAAGTTCACGTTGTTTTAAATTCTCCGGGGAAAAAATTTAACCACGAAGGCGCAAAGGCTCGATGCAGCCCGGGTATATTTATCAGGGAGGATCCAAATCCGGATAAGCATATCCGGGCTGCTATGATTATCGCTAAGAGAGCTTGCAGACGCCCCCGTCTGCAAGCATGAGGGTATGTTGCTGCGTTGGATCGGCTTGCAGATGAGGGCGTCTGCAAGCTCTCAATCCGGATATGCTTATCCGGGCTGCTATGATTATCGCAAAAAGAGCTTGCAGACGCCCTCGTCTGCAAGCATGAGGGTATGTTGCTACGTTGGATCAGCTTGCAGACGCCCTCGTCTGCAAGCGTGAGGGTATGTTGCTACGTTGGATCAGCTTGC
>CAZWOY010000088.1:0-11481 GCA_964635255.1 uncultured bacterium | reverse complement strand
AGAGTGCCTGTCAGGCGTCCTCACCTGACAGGTTCCTATTGTTTTTAGAGCGCTTATGACGTCAGGCGAGGACGCCTGACGCCCAGAATTATCGCATTGAGTGCGCGCTTCAACGCGTACCAGGCTCCTCATGCGCGCTGAAGAGCGCACTCAATGTTGTTAAACCAGCGATTTTCATGTTCCGTGGCGAAATCCGCTTCATGAACCAGGTTCTTCTATTTTCTTTTCGAGCCTTTTTACGCGCTTCAATAGTTCCGGCAGTTGGGACATAGCCGCTTCAGCGCGTCTCAGTTCTTTTACCGGGCGCGCCGGCGTGCCCGTTATTAGAGACCGCAAATTATAATCCTTGGCGACTCCCGCCTGAGCTCCGATTTGCATCTGATCGCCGATCTCGATATGACCTACAAAACCGACCTGACCGCCTATCATAACCCAGGATCCGATTCGACACGATCCCGAAACGCCTGCCTGAGCGGCGATTACCGTGTTTTCGCCAATCTCTACCCCGTGAGCGATTTGGATTAAATTGTCGAGTTTAGCGCCTTTGCCTATTCTCGTTAATCCAACCGTTGCGCGGTCGATGCAGCAGTTGGCTCCTATGTGAACATCGTCTTCAATTTCCACGCCGCCAACAGGTCGAATTCGCGTATAGCCATTCGCATCAGGTACATATCCGAATCCATCATAGCCGACCACAGTTCCGTCGCCGATTATTACCCGGTTCTTAATTATAACGCCATGACGAATGCTCGCATTAATTCCGATAATGCAATCATCGCCAATGACGACCCCCTCGCCAATATAAGCTCCCGGATACAAAATGCAATTTGTACCAAGAACCGCTTTTTCTGAAACTATAACATTCGCGCCAATACGAGGATTGCTCCCGATAACGGCATTTTCGCTTATTGAAGCTGATTTGTGGACGCCTTCTTTTACTTGCGCCGATTCCGAACCATACAATATTTCAATCGCCCTTCTGAAATCTCTATAAGGATTGTCAGAGACTATTTTTACAGTGTCATTTCCCAGTTTTTCACCGCTTAGCGCGATAATCGCACCGGCTTTACAATCATGCAAATATTTCCTGTAACGCTCATTAGCTAAAAACGTCAAGTCTCCGGATCCAGCTCTTTCGATGGTATTCGCTTTTTCTATCAGAACGTTCTCGTCGCCTTCGAATTTGCAGTTCAGCTTATTCGCCAATTCACCGGCTCTGATCGGAATTGTCTTCATTTTGTTAGTTCCTCGATTACATCTTCGGTAATGTCCATCGATGGTTTTACAAAAACGATATTTCCGGCAACCGTATCAAACACGACGTCCAGATTCTTATCCTCGGCAACTTCCCAAATTGCGTCGTTAACTCGCGCGTCTATAGGCTCCATCAGTTCTTTGCGCCGTTTGATATAATTACTGTTCTCATCGTACCAGGTTTCATGTCTGAATTTCTGAAGTTCCTTTTTCATATCGGCAATCTGATCCATGAGTTCCTCCTTCCTCTCATCCGTGAGAATAAGAGCAAGATCGTCCAATTCCAATTCTTTTTCGCGTATTTTCTCCTCCATCTCTTCAGCTTCTTCGATCCATTGCTTATTCTCATTTTTTAAAGTCGCTTCAGCGTCTCTGTACTCCGGATATTCTTTACTGATAACGTCGGATCGTATGTAACCGATTTTCAGATTTCCGGATTGCCAAGGTAAAATACCACCGCTGCCTGAGGATTTTTCATTTTCCTTAACTGTTCCTTTTGAAGTTGAGGCGCATCCAGTTAATAATCCAGCGGCAGCAAAAATTAACAACACTAAAGCGATTTTTAAAAGCTTCATATCCATTTTATTTATCGTGTTTCCCACGGATTACTTATCCTGCAGTCTTCTTAAAAGCTGATCGTTAAGATCGTCCGGATCTCGCGCATATACCACTGTGCCGTTGCTTGCATCGATAATTAGATCGTATCCTTCCTGATCGCCCATTTCTTCGATTTCGCCGTTGACAATTTCGAAAACCTCGCTTAAAAGTTCTGCGCGGCGCTTATTAAACCGTTCCTGCTCAAGCGTCGATTGACGATTCAACCGCTCGTTAAAGTCCATTCTAAGTGAATCGATATCCGTCTGAAGCTCTTCTTTTTTCTTTTCAGACAACATATTTTTCCCGGTTTCCAGTCTTCTTTCACGATCTATGATTTCCTTTTGAAGGCGCTCCATATCGGCTTCCCAGGTTTTTCTTTCCGATTCCCATCCTTGCACTTCCTGAGCAAGCTGCTTTTCAGCTTGCTGGAATCGCGGGTAGCTTTGCACGATTAACTCGGAAGCGACAACGCCGATTTTTAACTCCTGGCCGATTGCGCTCCCTGTCATCAGCGCTATTAACGCCAAGCAAATCCAAAGGCTTCTAATCATTCCCTGAATCTCCTGATTTTACTTACTTATGAAAAAGGATGAAGCGTGGCTTCATCCTTGATATATCTATTAAAACTGTCTTCCAAATTGAAAGTGAGGTTTCCATTGTCCTCTTCTTTGTCCAGTATCATCATAATAATCGACGCCAAATCCGTAATCAAGTCCTATCATTCCAACGAGCGGCATATATAATCTTATTCCGAGACCGACCGATCTTTTTAAATTGAAGGGATCCGTATTTTCAAACTCCAGCCAAGTGTCGCCCGCCTCTGCAAATGCCAAACCATAAATCGTAGGATTATCCACAAGCTGCACTCTGAATTCCGTTCCAAATTTTATCTGAGCTTTGCCGCCCAGCGCGCTCACCCCCGAACTCGCCTGTGGTCCTACAGTCCGTTCCTCATAGCCTCTTAACGGCGTACCGAGGGACAACCCAGATCCGCCCATATAGAAATATTCAAGCAGCGGAATGGCTGTCGGATCATCGGATAAACTGCCCATAAAGCCATACAGCAATTGATTGTAAAGAACGACTTTCGGGTGAAACGAAGTGTACCACTCCATGGAAAAAATATGCTTATGATACGCGTCCTCGCCGCCCAATACGCTTCCAGCAATTTCTGTAGTCAGGCTGGAAACGGATCCGGAAGTTGGGAATTCCGGAAAATCGCGGCTGTCACGCGTTATTATCTGAGTCAGCGTGCTGGAAATGCGAGGATCATCCTCGACAATTGTTGTCTGGTTTCTTTCCCGGAAGCTCTCCGTGAAATTATAGTATTTCGATCTTTCCAGGCGATAGATCCAATTGCCATAGAAATAATCGTCAGGCCAGCGGAAGCGTCTCCCTAACTTTAACGATCCGCCGATCAAATCTTCGGAGAAACCCTCCGCCCATCTTCTGCGGACGTTATATAATGACGCGCCGACGAGCGTTTCGGTATTAAACAGCCAGGGTTCGGTGTAGCTTATTGAAAACGAACCGTATTGCTGTCCAAAATTCCAATCGAGGCTCAATCGCTGACCGGTGCCAAACAGGTTGGGCGCGGAAAATCCGATCGCGCCAATGACGCCGTCCTGCTCGCTGTAACCGGCGGAAACGTTCGCTTGATCGGTAGGTTTTTCCTCGACGTCGATCCACAGATCAACCTGCTTGTCGTTTATGTCCTCTACATCCGGCTGGACGTCCGAGAAAAAGTTAAGAATAATTACTTCCCGCATAGAACGGCGTAATTTGGAAACATTGAATGTATCTCCCGGTTTGATAACCAGTTCGCGCCGGATGACTTTCTCGCGGGTTTTTGTGTTGCCGGTAATGTTTATCTTGCGGACGTCGAACTGATTGCCGGGATTTATGTTTATCCGTATATCAAGCGTATCTCCTCCAGCCGGCTCTTCATTTGCCTGTATTTCCGCGTAGATATATCCCTGGTCATAATAAAGCGAACCCAATCTCTCCTGGATGGAGACTTCGTATTTTTTCTGATTAAACACTTCGCCCGGACTGAAGAGCAGTTGTCTTTTCAGCGTTTCTTCACTGAACAATTCCGTTTCGGAAAAATGCACATCTCCGAAATAATACCGATTCCCCTCTTCGATCTTGATTTGGATGAACATTCTTTTTTTATCTTCCGAATACCAGATCACATCGTCCAAAATTTGAGCGTCGCGATATCCGTGTTCGCGGTAGAATTCGATTAATTCCTCAAGGTCTTTCTCATACTCGCCGCGCTTGAATTCTCCGGTTGTCAACAGCCACATATTACGACGCTTAGTATCATCCAATTGTTTTCTTAGTTTGCCATCCGAAAAAACTTCATTGCCAAGAAAGTATAGATCCTCAATTTTAACTTTTTTGCCTTCATTGATACGAATATATAAATAACTCTGTCCTTCGATTTCACTGGGGTGCATTTCGACTTTTATATCCGCTAACAAGAAACCTTTCTCGGCGGCGAGTTCTGATAATTTCCTCTTGATGCGCACAGGATCGGAGCGACGCAATACTTGTCCGGGAAGCAAATCTATCGCTTCTTCGATTTCGTCCTTGTCGATCTTATCGCCGCCGCTAATATCGATATAATCCAACCGCGGATTTTCTTCTACTTGAATTTGAATGTATGCGCCTTCCGGCGTCACTTGTTCAGCGACGATTCTAATATCGGAAAACAGATCCAACTCCCACAAACGGCGGATTGCACGCTGGATTTTCTCGCCCGACAGCGTCTCGCCCACAACCAATCCGCTTGTGGCGATAATTAAACCGCCATCTGTCTGTTCATTTCCTTCTACTGACAACCCTAAAAGAGCGATTTCCTGATTCTGTTGAGATAGGAGCAAGCCCGGAATTAACAGCAGAAGTATAGCCGCGGGAATGAACAATTTGCATTTCAGTTCATCGAATTGCTTTCTCAATATCCCGGTTGCTGTTTGTTTGATCTTAACTTTTGAAATAAGCGAAACTCTTACATTTTAGGAAACTCAAACCGCATCGTGAACGCGAGAACTTGCAGACGCCATCGCCGGCAAGCGTTCGGCGCACTCTATTAATGCAAAAAACCAAATTTAATAAATATATAAAAATTCTAATCGATATAGAAGTTATAACTGATACTAAAACTGTGATCGTCAAGTTCCGTTAGACTGTCGTATTCATAGTTGTATTTAAAATTCAAATTTTTTACCAATTGCCACAATCTTACAGATAACGACCAATTGTGAATCATTCCCAGCCTCGTGACATTATAAGTATCGGAACTTCTTTGCAAAAGACCCGAATAAGAGACAAAAATATTTCTTGTAAGATATTTGCCGACCGTCAATTTGGATTGATCGAGGGCCGTCAGATAGTTATAGTTGCCCAGACTTACATTGGCAGTATCGCTCTCGCTTAATTGGCTTTGGATAATATTTCTCGCCACTTGCGGATCTATTTCGAAATAATCGAGTCCCAGCCATCGCTCGACGCGGATGTTCAGCATCCGTGTAAATCTTCGCCACGGCAATACATTTTCAACCAGTCTGCTCCCCAGATCGCCGAACTTTTCAGATATCAATTCAGGCGCGTAGCCCATCATCGCCAGAATCTGCTCCTGTGAATGTCCCTGATCATCCTCCAGCCGGATCGATATTTCATCCCAGGCGCCGCTGGAAACATTTCTTTCCTGCACTGCAGCTTGATTCGTTCGTTCAAATTCATCGAAGGTTGTCTGATTTTTATTTTGAATCGTCAATCTTACCGTGCGCATGATATTATTCGTATCGACTATGGCGGTCTGAGCGTAGCCATAAAGCGCCGGATTTAAATTGCCCGCCGTGAAAATTATTCCCAGCTTTTGAACGTCAAAGTCAAAATCGAGATACTCGATGCTGCCTTGAGTCGAAGTGAGTTCGCCGCTGATATCGAAGGCGTCGCTTAAGGATCCTGTGAAATAGAGTCCTTCGGAGTTTTCGTCGATCAGCAAATCGACGTACAATTTAACGTCGAAATCGAAAAATTCGGATGGAAATGTCTCGCGCAACGATTCAAAGACCGGGATGTTAGAGAAACCTGAAACTTCGCGGATATATTGATTGTCCCATTCCGGCCTTAACCTTGCGTCCCACCTCATCCGCTCCAGCAAATCCAATACCCATTGAGCGAACGGACTTGGGTTTCTACCGCCCTCGTTTAGGAATGGATAAGTAAAAACAGTGTTATGCGCAAAGACAGTCCCATAGCCAAGTGGATTTGACGCAGGGCCTCTGAATTCGAAAGGTCCGGTTCCGTTCCCGCCCTTAAATGCGAAATATCCTCCCCATCTGTCCCGCATAAGACTGGGTATTGTCATCCATATTCCGTCGTCTTCAGTCTCGAATTCAAGAACTCCAAGATTGTAGCCTCCGATAACTACAGGTTCGATGTTATCCTCTTTATTCGGGAAATAATTGCCGAATCGGAAACTGCGCTCATCGACCTTGCCCTTCATTTCATGGATTTGAATTTTGCCTGATGAATTCAGTTCGACGTGTGCGCTGAGATTTTCAATTCCGCTTACGACTTCAGGCAATTCAAAGGAGTTATTTGTCAAGTGCAATTCGGCATGTTCGATCTTTGGATTCGCGATCGTTCCGGCTAAATCGAAATTAAGCCGCCCGCCGCCTTGCGTATTGGTTATATCATCCTCGAGCCGGTGCAGCAGTCCGGTAAATTTCCCTTCGGCGCGTCCTTCCACTTTAATGCTGTCATCACCCGACAGCGGTACAACGCCCTTCGCCTGCGCATATAAATCTCCCCAATCCACCGAGAGAGAATCGATAATCAAATCGAGGTCCCGCCATTTGAATTGAGGAATCTTAAAACTGCCGTAAAGCCTGTCAAAGCTCAACGGTCCTAAATATCCGGGATCGATTATAATCCTCGCCTCGCCCAATTGCGAATATTTATTGCCTTTAACAAATGCGGCTAAATCGGTTTGCCCTCGAATAGGGCTTTTAACGCCGGCAAACACTTCGAACAGATTTAAAAAATCCGCGCCTTCGCTGTCAATATCAAAATCGAATTCGTCCGTGTTCCGATTGTAATAGCCGGAGGCGTTCAAATATCCCTGAATGTTCCTGCCTATATCGAATCGCTTTAGATTATAAAGACTATCGTCGGTAATTATCTGTAAGTTCGCCCAAAAACCGGTCAAATCATGTAAAATACCGGATCTAAAGTGGGCGTCGACCTTTATTTCCGGTTTTGGAAAAGCGCCATCCAACTCAACACGCGCATCTATCAAACCTCGATAATCGCTTTTATTTTGTGGTTCTATAAAACTAAATGCATTTTCAAGCGGAAAATCTGATAATCGAACCGTAAAATCTTCGATTTTCCTCTCCACGAAATCCATAGAACCAGACAAGTAAAAGGTTGGCTCGGATTCCTCCGAACTTAGAACTGAACGCTGAATATTCAATTTTTTGTTTATAAGACTTCCCTCAGTTTCTAATATGTATTCAAGCGAATCTTGTCCGGTCATATTCAGCGCAGTTGAAAAAAAACAGGTATCGCGGTGTGCAGAAACGTAGGCGTAAAGCGCTCCGTTTCTACCTTTCATTTCTTCAGGATAGACCAAACTCATTAAATCAAAAACCGGCAAATTCATTAATGCTATTTGTAGTGAATCAGGCGCGCGGTTTTCAAAAAAACCGGCATTGTCTTCCAGATGCAAAATACTGCCTGAAGCAGTTAAGACAGTTTTAAGAGTGTTGTCAGACGCGATCCGTTCAAGAAACACTCTCTCTAAATTGACGTCATTTTGCGCGAAACCTATATTTGCGACTCCGGCAAGTCTGATACTGTCGCCAACCAGTATTTCCAGATTTGAAAGAAAATCGATTTTATCTTTATTCCGGGAAAGAGCATTTGTTGTAAATTTTACTTTATTATTATTAATATCGGATTTTAGAAAGACTGCCATTTCACTGTTTACCTCCCCGAAGTTTCCGGCTGTAAAAGGCAGTCGATCAATTTTAAACTCAATATCATAGGTATCTAAAATCTCGGGGTAAACAGAATCTGAAAGCAGGCTCTTTGCGATGTATTGAGGATTCTTGCCTTTTGCTTGTGATGACGCTGTCTGATTATGAAAACCAAGACTTATTTCAATTTTTCCTTTGTTGCTGATTGGATATATCGACAGGTTAAAATCATTATTGTCAAACAAGAGATGACTAATTAAAATCTTTTTAGAATCCATTAAGGAAACGGAATTTACTGGCTCTTCAGTCAAAAATGCATCGCCACTCCCCACTATTTTCCCATTTTCTAATTTAATATGTCCCGATGCAGAAACAAAGGCGCTGTCGTGACTTAGCCATTTCGATTTTTCGTTCTTCCAAACCAATCGATCATAGGTCCAGGCAATTCGCTCCGGTTTTGTTTTATCTGATGCTTTTCTTAACGACAAACCGCCATAAGCATTGAACTTGCCACCCTCGATATCCGTCCGGAAATCAGATATCTGTACTTTACTCTTAGTGGCGACAGCCGAAATATAGGTATCTTTAAGATCGATATTTTTATAGGACAACGAATCCGACTTGAATCTAAGTTCGCTTTGCCAATTATCCCTCACGCCCTCGAGCGCCAATTGTAAATCGCCTCTTCCCTTGAAATTCAGGCTTTCGGAATCATCATCCGGCTTTGGATTCTTAAGATTGGCAAATTCCAGTTTCGGTTGGTTAATAACAAATGAATATACCGGTTGAGGCGTTGTTTCGTTCGTTTCGGAAAAATTCAGTCTAAAGAAGCCGTTGAAAGGCAGATTCATGCCATTGACGTCAACTTTTCCTTGATAGTTTATGGTTGCTCCGAAGATATCGCCATTTATGTCGCAGTTGTTCAAATGAATATTATCCTTATAATCGACGGCGAAATTTCTTACCTTAAATTCACCATAGATTCTTAATTCTTCGGCTCCGAATACTCCAATATTTATTCTGGCGGATCCTCGCAATTTATCAAATCCGCTCAATGATTCGACGCCTTGCCACAAAGCCAGATCTTCAACCGCCCCGTCGATATTCAGCCTGAAAGCGTTATCCTGCAGGTTTGATCGACCGGTTAATTCGATCTTGACATTCGGGAACGAATTGTTTATCGCAGATCCATTCAGATACAACCGATTGGATTTATCCTTATCGATTCTTATGTTCACCGACCGAAATATAATATTAGTAGAATCCCGGTAAGCTATTGTGCCATTTCGAACCGTAATGTTTTCTGTAATCAGGTACCTTTTTGCCGCTTTGAAAAATTCTTTGTTATAAACAAAATCACTGTTCCTTTTACCTGTTATCGAAGATGATGAATCGGCGCTAAACTCATTTTCTGAGGATAAAAGTACTGTAGGCTCTATGATTGTGGCGCTTTTGAATAATTCATGGAATCTTGCATCCTCGCTTTTCCGTTCTAAAACGAGAGAATTAAAAAGTTTAAATGGAGAGTAAGCAATCTTAATTTTAGGAATGTTTATGTCTATGTTATTCGCGGGCTGGGTCGATAGATTTGTTAATGAAATATTAGTAAACCCGACGTCGATATTTTCGATCTCGAATTCTTCGCCCGTAAAAGGGCGGACATTTTGAATCAGTAAAACGAGAAGTCGATCTTCAACTCTGAGAATTTTCCAAAGCGCAAATAAACAGACAGTCAGGAAGGCAAATATTATTACTGTTCTTTTGAGAAGCCTTAAAATGATTCGCTCCGTGATAATATTTAGTTTCTAAAGAACAGCAATAAAAACAAATTATCTTCATGCGCCACGCTGCATTCTTCCGATTGGATCGAATAAATTCTTCCAGAGCTTATCGAGACTGCCAGCCAGAGGAATCGCATCGCCTGTATCGACCTTGTCATAAGCCGATTTATAAGAGGATAGCGGACGGCAGCGAAATATCGCTTTAGAAATTACGCCAATGGCGCCGCGGCTGCCTGTAAAGAGATACTTCATATCATAACCGGCGACGTCTTTTATATTTCTGCCTCCCATTGTCAATAGCTCGCCTGAAGAAAGAACTATATCGATCCCCAATAATGACTGCATCCATCCATTGTCATTTTTTACCGCCGGACGCGAAGACACGGACGCTAATCTGCCTCCGATCGTACCTTTGTTGAATCTTGATAACGCAGGAACGATAAAACTGTTCTGTTTAAGCTCCTCATTTACTTCTTGAATCGGGAAACCACAACTCACTTCGATAATCTGATCATGGATATCAATTTCACATACCTGGCGGATTTTGCGGGTCAGTAAAATGATAACCTCTTTACCCGGTGAAAAATCAGCGGGAAAGTTCGTTCCCGAACCCACCACAATTATCTGACCGGCGGTAAATCCTTTGAGTATCTTTTGTATTTCCTCAGTATCTACAGGTTCTACGATCGGATAGGCTCCCTCTATCCAGCGATCGGCGCCGATAAGATCCTTGAGTCTTTCGCGAAGCAAATTCATTTAGATTTTACATTTATGATCTAACAAAACTTCTCCCGCTATTTGACAATGTATCTTCATCCGAAAACTGTCTCATGTTTTTAACTGATCGCTGATTTTACCGAACCTGCGTTCGCGATTTTGATACTCGTCTATGCATTTAAACAAATCTTCAACCGATAATTCAGGCCAAAATCTATCGGTAACTACGATTTCAGTATATGCCATTTGATAGAGCAGAAAATTACTCAATCGGAACTCGCCGGAAGTTCTGATCAACAGATCGGGATCAGGTAGTCCGGCAGTGTCCAATTGTTCTGCAAACGATTGCTCGTCGATGGAATTCATTCCCTTAAGTATAATCCGGTTGACCGCCTTGATTATTTCATCTCTGCCGGAATAATTCAACGCAAGAACCAGCTTCAAACCGGAATTCGCAGACGTTCTTTCAATTCCTCGAATCATTGCCGCTCGCGGCGCATCCGGCAAATAATCAAGATCGCCGATTACTTTAAGCGCTACATTGTTTTTCATTAGATCGTCCAGTTCCTCGTTGATTGAATCGAGGAGCAGATCCATAAGGGCGGATACTTCAAGATGCGGCCGGTTCCAGTTTTCCTTAGAGAAAGTATAGAAAGTCATAACATCCACACCGATTTCCGGACCGACCTCGACCATCCTCCGAACGGTTTTGACGCCGTTTTTATGCCCCATGATTCTCGGCAGTCCGCGTTTGCGCGCCCATCTGCCATTGCCATCCATAATGAAAGCAATGTGGCGGGGGATTCGCTCCCGCTTCTCCAGGATTTTGTTTTTGAGCTGATTCTGAACTGAACTACTCATTTAAACGCTTAACTCGTTGTATTAAATATTTATCCAACAGGGCATTCGCCGGCTGCACCCCCCCTGAGTCCCCCCTTAAAAGGGGGGAATTGGGCGGTCTTTTTTCCCAGTATTTCTTATGAAGCGAGCTTCGCCGCGAAACATGAAATAGTAGGTCGAACACTCTTGTTCGACATTTTTCCAAAGGCAGTCATTCCAAATTTTGCCCAAGGGCAGTCATTCCAAATTGTGCCTCAAGGCAGTCATTCCAGCGAAAGCTGGAATCCATGCCGGCTCTC